>NZ_JBFAVI010000022.1:0-63060 GCF_040679695.1 Micromonospora sp. NPDC052213 | reverse complement strand
TCACCGGACTCACCGACGAGGTCCTCCCGACCACCGAGTGTGAGGCCCGCTCGTAGACGGTGGAGACCGACTCGGTGGCCAGCTGCTCCGTCGGCTCGACGGACCAGATCAGCACGTCCCCGTCAGCGGCCAGGGTGAGCTGGGCCTCACACTCGGTGGTCGGGAGGACCTCGTCGTTGAGTCCGGTGAACGACGGCAGGATCGTCGTGAGGGTAGAGGCGAAGGTGCGGGCGCCGTCCAGCGGCAGCGCCTTGTGCTCGGCGTAGGAGATGCTGCCCTTCAGCGGCTCACCCTTGCCGGTCTCCAGCAGGATGGTGCCGGCGCTGCAGGTGCGCAGCACCTCGGCCACCTTGTCGATCGCCGCGTCGGCGCCGCCGGGGATCTGGAACACGGCGGTCATGAAGTACCGCTGGAGGCTGTCCGGCGCGGCCTCCACCGATCGCTCGCCCGACTGCATGTAGCCCTCGACCCCGCTGAGGTCGCCAAGGGCATCGGTCATGTTCAGGCAGCCCTTGGGCTCGGACGTGAGACCAGGACCGGACTCGAACTGACCGGTCGCCACTGCCTCCTTGATGGTGATGGTGGGCTGGATGGACGCCGACTTCGCGTCCAGACCGTCGGCGGGAAGGAGCTGCCGGAGCTCCGACGATTCGAAGTGCATCGGGGCCGCCGCGGTGTCGCCGGACTCGGCGCTGGCCGCCCCGTTCCCCGCCAGGAACAGCGTGGTGAGGGCCGCCATCGCCACTGCGGCGAGTGCGACGACGGTACGCTTCTTGCGCATGTTTTCTCCATTTTTTCGGGTAACGTTGACCGGTGACCGCCTGAACAGCGGAATTCACCCGAGGCGTTCGGCCGCCCTCCCGATTCTCTCGCCTCTCCACCAGTATGTGGTTCGTCCGGACCGTTTTCCCCTCCCGTATTGCTCACCGGTTAGGGCGTGTGGAGTTCGCGATTCGTGTCGGATTAGTTATTGATTCAGGAGCGTAATCAAGGCGAGCACAAGGGGTGGCATTCCCTCGCGGCGAACCGCTCTCGGGGCCGTCACCACGTCGGGGGCGTGCCTGTCGCAGGGGGGCGTGACCGGAGAAGCTCGTGGAGCGCCTCGGCGAACTCGTACGGGTGGGTGACGTGCCCGAGGTGGCCGCCGGGAAGGTCGACCATCCCGACCTCCAGCAGCCGCGCCAGCTCCTTGTTGGGGCGGTAGGCGTACTGCTCCCGGGAGGTGGTGCCGCCGGCCAGCACCAGCTTGTCGCGGTGTCGGCGCAGCGCCCCCAGGTCGGGCTGGAAGGCTGGGAAGCTGCGGGTCTCGTGCTCGAACCAGAACACCTCGTTGCGGCGGAGCCTGGTGAGCAGTTCCTCGAGTTGCTGCGGCGGAAGCCGGGCGTCCTCGGGTGGCCGGGTCTCACCTTCCAGGCCGACGTGGTCCCGGAAAACCGCCTTGGCGGCGGCGACGCCGGACTCCCGGTAGGTGACGTACAGGCTCTCGTAGAAACTCAACCAGCGCGGGGCATCCGGCAGAACCGACGCCAGGGGTGGCTCGTGGGCGACCAGGGTGCGCAGGCGGTTCGGACGCGTCTGCAGCAGGGCCAGTGCCACGATGCCGCCTGAGCAGGTACCAAACACGTCGGCGGGCTCGTCGGACACGTGGTCGAGCAGCGCAACCGCATCCTGCGCGTCGACGAGAACCCGTCGATCATCCGCCACCGCGTCGAAGACCGGGCTTCGGGAGAAGCCGCGCCGGTCGTAGGTGATGACCGTGTGGTGGGCGGCGAGGGAGTCGGCCAGTGGCCCGAACGGGGTGGCGTCCCCGTTCCCGGTGGGAATGCACAGCAGCGGCGGCCCGTCGCCACGGAGCTCGAAATAGAGGGTGGCGCCGGGAACGTCGATGGTGCCCCGTCGTGGTGGGCGCATGTGAACCTCCTGGGAGGAGTGCTGGGACGCCGACGCGGCTCGCGGCCCTGGCCTGGCGACGCCGGGCGGTCGCCTGCCTCCCCAGGCCGACCGGAGCGTGCCGAAACGTCGACACCTGGTCGGCCCGGCGCTGCTCGGCAGTGGCTGCGGGCTCGGCGGAGCGGGCCCGCCGACGGCGTCGGGTCCGGCCGTCGGCCGCCAGTCGACGGTAGGTCCGGCGGTGCGGCCGGACATCTTCGTGAATGCGTGGAGGCGGCGGCGCGCCAGCGTCCGCTGCACGCCAGCCCTCGGAAGCGGCGTGGAACGGCTCCGAGGCGCCTAAAAAAGGCTGTTCCGGGTCACGCGGAACGTGACCCGGAACAGCGTTTGTGCGGCTTGCGATTACTTGAACGAAATTGCCGCGCCGGCGCCCTCGCCGAGGTCGTTGAACATGCCGATGCCGCACGGCACGGCCTTGCAGTCAACGGTGCCCCACGGAATGTTCTCCGGGCCCAGCGTGCCCTGGTAGACCTGCCGGACCGTCAGCTTGGCGCTCAGGTTGCCCGAGCTGGACGAGCTGACGTGAATGGTCTCGGCGCCGTTGCACGGAAGGGTTTCGCCGATGATCGCGCACTGACCGATGTGGTACACGGTGCTCGGCCGGAGGCCGGTGGCGGCAATGGTCACTGCCGTCCCGTCGACCAGGTTGCTCGACGGCGTGATGGTGACCTTGGCGGTGGCGGCGGAGACGCCGTCCTTCGGGGCGCTGACCGCCGGCGCCGAGGCGGCAACGGTGAGACCGAGGGCCGCCACGGCGCTGAGGCCGAGGGCGGACAGGGCGGTACGGTTCCAGTTCCTGACGGTCACGCGAAACTCCAATTCGTGGATGTCGGGCACACTTCTGGCAGGACCGGTCGTTTTGCACCCGAGGGAACGGGTAGGTGATGCGACGCGACGGGACGAACAGTGCACCCGTGTCTTGGCGTATTGACGACCGCCGAGCCGCATCATGAGCGCTCTAACAGTTATGACGACGGGCCGGCCGGCGATTGATCGGTCTGCGGCCAGAAATTTGTGCGGCCGTCTCGCCGCCGCGGCCGGGGGCGGCGGGACCAGGGTGCGACCGGCGGGCCCAGGGCAGGCCGCGCGAGGCTTCGGCGCTACGCAGCCCGGGTCAGGAGCAGCCGCAGCGCCTTCTTGTCCGGTTTTCCGAGCGGGGTGTGCGGCAGGTCGTCCAGGACGACGAGACGCTCCGGCACCTTGAACGTCGCGAGCCCCCGCTCCGTCAGCGCCGCGGCCACCCGGTCCAGGGTCAGCTCGCGTCCCGGATGCAGGCGGACGACGAGGCAGACCCGTTCCCCGACGACGGCGTCGGGCACCGACACGGCCGCAGCCTCGGCGACATCCGGGATGTCCTGCGCCAGCGTCTCGATCTCGGCGGCGGAGATCTTCTCACCTGCCCGGTTGATCACGTCCTTCACCCGGCCACAGACCACAAGGTTTCCTCGCGGGGTGATGCGCACGAGGTCCCCGGTGCGGTACCAGCCGTCGGGCGTGTAGGAGACGGCGTTCTGCTCGGGCGCCCGGTAGTAGCCGCGCGGGGTGTACGGGCCTCGGACGAGCAGCTCCCCAACCGCACCGGGCGGCACGGGCCGGCCCGTCATGGGGTGGACCACGAGCAACTCGTCGAACGGGCTGAGCGGGCGCCCCTGCGTCGTGTTCGCGACGGAGCGGGGCGCGTCGACCGGGGTGTAGCAGACCAGACCCTCCGCCATCCCGTAGACCTGTTGCAGCTCGCAGCCGAGGGCCGGGCCGATGGCGCCGGCGACCTCCGGCGAGAGCATCGACCCGCCGACGTGGATGTGCCGCAGGCTGGACAGGTCACGACCGCTGCCGTCCACGGCCTCCATCCATCTGATCGCCACCGCCGGCACCACCGACGTCGCGGTGACCCCTTCCGCCTCGATGGCGGCGAACGCCTGCTCGGGGCGGGGCGACGACAGCATGACGACCCGCCCGCCGCGGTGCAGGGTCCCCAGCACTCCGGGGTTCGCCAACGGGAAGTTGTGCCCGACCGGCAGCACCGCCAGGTACACCGTCTGGCGGCTGAACCGGCAGACATCGGCGCACCGCCGGATGTTGTACTCGTAGTCGTCGTGCGTGCGAGCGATGACTTTCGGTACTGCGGTGGTGCCACCGGAGAGCAGGAAGAGCGCCACGTCGGCAGCGGACGGGGCCAGTCCGTCCAGCCGCCGGCGCCGCGCCTCGACGTCACCGCCGCAGCGCATGAGGGACCGTACGTCGACGCTGTGCGGTCGGACGTCGGCGCCGACCACGAGGACGGCCGCGCCGTCCGGCAGGCCGGCTGCCACCTGGTGTGCCAGGGCCTGGTGGTCGTAGCCGCGCCAGGTGTCCGGTACGACCAGTGCCCGCGCCTCGACGTGTCCGGCGATCGCGGTGAGCTCGTGCGCTCGGTGCTGCGGGAGCATCATCACGGGCACCACCCCCGCTCGGAAGCAGGCGAGGGTGACGACGACGAACTCCCAGCAGTTCGGCAGCTGCACCAGGACGCTGTCGCCGCGGCGGAGCCCGTGCTCGATCAGCTGCTCGGCCAGGCCGTCGCTCAGCACAGCGAGTTCCCGGTACGTCAGCCGCCGGTCGCCGTCGACCACGGCCACGTGGTCGCCCCACGCGTCCGCCCAGTCCCACAGATACGCCCCGAGTGGGCGGCCCCGCCAGCAGTCGGCCGTCCGGTACGCGTAGGCGAGATCCTCCGGCCAGGGTACGGTGCCCTCGTCGATCACGGCTTGACTCCTTCCGTAGGGGCGGCCGTCGGCCCCAGCCGGGCGGCCAGGTACGTGGCGATGGCGTCCACGGTGGGTTGGTCCCAGAGCAGGGTCGCGGGCAGCGCGAGCCGGAACTCCCGTTCCAGCGCGTACCGGATCCGTGTGGTCATCACCGAGTCCAGGCCCATCTCCGACAGGGGGCGGTGAGGGTCGACGTCGAGGACGGGCAACCGGGTCTCGTCGGCAACCTGTTCGCTGATCCGCAGGGACAGGTGCGCGTGCAGCGCGGCGTCGTCCAGGCCGGTCCACGACGGAGCCGTCGTGTCGGCCGCCTCTCCGGCGGGGGAGACGGTCGTCAGCTCGTCGAGCAGGGGTGGGCGCCGCCCGGCCGGGGAGCCCGGCAGAACGCGCAACACGGCCGCCTCGCCGAGGCCGTACCGCTCCACGAGGTCCCAGGAGGCGAACGCCTCGGCCGCACTGATGTCCGCGGTGCCCCGGGCGGCCAGTTCGGCGTCGATCACCTCCGAGGAGGTGGACATGCCGAGCCCACGCCAGGACGTCCAGGCGATGCTTCGCGTTCCGCTGTCGCCCGCTGCGCGTCGGTGTCGCGCGAGACCGTCGAGGAAGGCGTTGCCCGCGGCGTAGCTGCCCTGCCCGGGCAGGCCGAGGAGTTGACCCGCCGAGGAGAAGAGCACGAAGAAGTCCACGCTGCCGGGCGGGAAGATGTCATGCAGGGCCAGCGCCCCCGCGACCTTCGGCCGTAGCACGTGACGCAGTGACGCCTCGTCGAGTGCGTCGACCGTGCGGTTGTCGATCACCCCTGCGGCGTGCACGACGCCGCGGACGGGAGGCAGCCCGAGCGCGGCCGGCCGCAGCAGTCGCGCGGCGGCGTGCCGGTCGGCGATGTCGACCGGCACCACGGCGACCGTGACACCGGAACGCTCGAGTGCCCGGATGGTCTCGACCGCTGCCCGCTGCCCGGGGTCGGTCAGGTCGTCCCACGCGTCACGCCGGGGCAGGCCACGGCGACCGGCCAGCACGATGCGGCGCGCGCCACGCGTCGCCAGCCAGGACGCCACCTGCAGGCCCAGGGTCCCCAGCCCGCCGGTGACCAGGTACGTGCCGTCCGGCCGGCAGATCGCCGGTGAGGCGTCGGCGGCGCCCTCACCGGTACGCAGGCGTGGCACCGAGACGATCCCGTCCCGGATGACGATGACGTCTTCGCCGTGGCTGTCCCCGATGATCTCCACGAGCGTCGACAGGTCGCCCGGCGACGCGCCGACGTCGACGACACCGCCCCAGAGCTCCGGATGCTCACCACCGACGATCCTGCCCAGACCCCAGAGAGCCGCGTGGCCGAGAGCCCCGCTGTCCGTGCAGCCGACCACGCCCTGGGTCAGGCACCAGAGGCGTGCGGGCCGCGCCGCACCGGCCCCCGCCAGCCGCTGTGCGGTCCGGGTGAGCAGCCAGGTGTTCTCGTCGACCGACCCGACCACGTCGTCGGGGCGCGTGCGGGCGGGCACGACGAGGACCGCCGTGCCGTCGGTCAGGTCCGTGCCGGCGAGGTGGTCCGGGTCGGAGACGTGCCTCCACGGGATGCCCGTGCCCTCCAGGCGGGCGGCCAGTCCGTCGCTCAGCGATGTGCCCGGGCCGACCAGGACCACCGCCCCCGGGCGGTGCCCGACCAGCCGGGGTGCGGACCGCCAGACGGTCTGGTGCACCAGACCCGTCGGGGTGTCGCCCTGGTGCACGTCAAGGTCGAGTACCCCGTACCGCAGGCCGGTCAGCCGGCCGACCGTCTCGCCGTACGAGTTGACGATCTCCACCTCGACGACGTCGTCGGCCGCTGTGCGCACGACGATCCGCGCCTGGGCGACCGCCGCCGGCGAGAGCGTGACCCGGTGGATGTGCGCGGGCATCCGGAGGGTGGCCGGCCCGGGAAAGACCACCGACGCGATCGACAGCGCAGCGTCGAGCATCGGCGCCCACCCGCGCGATGTCCGTTCACCGTTCTCGACATCGACGTCCGCGACCATGCCGTCCACGGTTCGGCCGATGCGACGGACGACCCAACGGAAACCCATGGCGGCGACACCGAGCGAGGCCAGCCGGTCGACGACGAAGTCGTCCGGCAACGCCTCGACCACCCTGGTGGGGTGGCTGCCACCGGCGGGTAGGTCCAGGTGTGTGTCGATGGTGGCCACGGTGTGCGTGACCCAGCCCTCGTCCTCGTCGTCGGCGCCGTCCGCGAGGATCCGCGAGCTGAGTCGGAGCGTCTCGCCCTGACGGACCACCTGGACCTCCCGCGGCCGGGTCACGCTGACCGGTACCCGCAGAGCGAGGTCTGCCAGGTCGACCCAGCCCCGATCCGTTGCGGCGGAGAAGAAGGTGTTGAGCAGCACCGCGGCGGGGACGATCTCCACGTCCCGCACCGGATGGTCCCCGGGGTACGGACGGGAGCCGTGGTCGAGGCGGGTTGACCAGAACTCGGTCCTGTCGGCCCCACGCACCACCGTGCGCCCACCGAGCAGTGTGTGGCTGCGCGGGTCGTGCCGCCTCGTCACCCCCGGCGTCGGTGCCGGCTCCGGCGCCCAGTGCCGCCTGCGCTGCCACGCCTGGGTCGGCAGGTCGGCGAGGTCACCGACGGACCACAGGGCTGACCAGTCAACGGCCGCGCCGTGGCAGTACAGCTCGCCCAGGCCCGTCAGCAGGGCCTCATGTGCCGGCCGGCCCCGGCGCAGCGAGTACGCCACCCGGCCGTCGTCGATCCCGAGGCTGTCCAGGGCTTCGCTGATCGAGTGTGCGACGACGGGGTGCGCGGAGATCTCCAGGAAGAGCCGGTGACCGTCCTCGGCAGCGGCGGCGACGGCCTGCGCGAAGCGCACCGAGCCGCGCAGGTTCGCCGCCCAGTAGGCGCCGTCCCGCGCGGCGGTCGAGCGGGGGTCGGAGAGGGCCGTCGTGTAGGTCGGGACCACTGGCGCCGCAGGTGGAAGGTCGGCGGCGGCGGCCTCCAGCGGGTCCAGGAGCGGATCCATGTGCGGACTGTGGAACGCCACGTCCGACTGGATCGGCCGGACCGTCACCCCGTCTGCGAGCCACCGCTGCGCGACGTCGGCGATGCCCGCGACGTCACCGGAGAGCACCGACCATTCGGGGGACGCGGCGATCGCGACGACCACGTCGTCCCGTTCGCCCAGCCGGCGTACCGCCTCGTCGAATCCGACGTTCACCATGACCATGGCGCCGGCCCCGGCGACCTCCCGCAGGAGCAGCGAGCGGCGGCAGACCAGGCGGGCGCCCTGCTCCAGGGTGAGCATGCCGGCGGTGACCGCGGCGGCGATCTCCCCCACGGAGTGACCTATGACGGCGGCGGGACGCAGTCCCATCGCCCGCCACGTCGCCGCCAGCGCGACCTGGACGGCGAAGATCATCGGCTGGATCACGTCCACCGGTTGCGGACGGTCGTCGAGGAGAACGGACCGTGGCGAGAGACCCAGCTCCGCCCTGAACACCGGGTCGAGTTGGTCGAGCACGTCGGCGAACGGGGCGTCGTCGATCAGGTCGCGGGCCATGCCGGTCCACTGTGAGCCGTGTCCCGAGAACACCCAGACGACGCCCCGGTCACCGCCGGCCGGTGCCGCGCCGGTCACGCAGCCCCGACCGGTGGCCGCGTACTCCCGCAGTGCCTCGACCAGGCCGGTCCGGTCGGTGGCGACCACGGCGGCGCGATGGGTGAGATGGCTGCGTCCGAGCGCGAGGGTGTGGCCGACGTCCGTGGCGGTCAGGGCCGGGTCATCCGTGAGTCGCCTGGCGAGCCGGTCGGCGTTCTGCCGGAGGGCGGCAGGGCTGGCCCCCGACAACGGGTGGAGGAGGGGACGGGGTGACTCGCCGTCGCCCTCGCCGTTGGCGTTGCGGCGGACCGGCGTATCGGCTCCGTCGATAATGAGGTGGGCGATGGTGCCGCCGTAGCCGTACCCGGAGACCGCTGCGCGCCGGGGCGTGTCCGCCTGCGGCCACGGCGTCGGCTCCGTCACCACCCGGAGTCCCGAGGTCTCCCAGGCGACGGCGGGGTTGGGGCGGTGGAGGTGAAGACTCGGTGGCAGCTCGCCGTGCCGGAGGGCGAGTACCGTCTTGATGACGCCGGCGACGCCGGCACCCGCCTCCAGGTGACCGATGTTCGGCTTGACCGAGCCGATCAGCAGCGGTCGGTCCGGCGGCCTGCCGGCCCCGAACACCGACGCCAGCGCACCCGCCTCCAGGGGGTCGCCCACCGGTGTCCCTGTGCCGTGCGCCTCGACGTACTGGACCGTCCGCGGATCTATGCCGGCGTCCCGGCAGGCGCGACGCATCAACTGCTCCTGTGCGTGCCCGTTCGGCGCCATGATGCCGTTGGTCCGGCCGTCCTGCTGGACCGCGCTGCCCCGGACGACGGCCAGGATCCGGTCGTTGTCCCGGCGGGCGTCGGCGAGCCGCTTGAGCACCACGACGCCACCGCCCTCGCCACGGCCGTAGCCGTCCGCGTCCGCGTCGAAGGACTTGCAGCGCCCGTCCGGGGCGGTGGCGCCGGCGGCGTCCAGGACCAGGGTCAGGCCGGGCGCCGCCATCACCAGCACCCCGCCGGCCAGGGCGACGTCGCATTCCCCTGCCCGCAGGGCCTGTGCCGCCAGGTGGATGGCGACCAGGGACGAGGAGCACGCGGTGTCCACGGTCATGCTGGGACCGTGCAGGTCCAGCGCGTACGACACCCGGTTGGCGACGGCGCAGTAGGCCCCTCCGATTCCGGTCCACGCCTCGATGCGGGGGAGGTCCTCCAGCAGCCGCCGCCCGTAGTCGTCCGTGCCGACACCCATGAACACGCCGGCGTCGGTGCCGGCGAGTCCCTTCGGCGGGATGCCCGCGTGCTCCAGGGCCTCCCACGCCAGTTCCAGCACGATGCGTTGCTGCGGATCCATCAGCGCCGCTTCCCGCGGTGTGATCTCGAAGAAGTCGGCGTCGAAGCCGGAGACGTCGGCCAGGAAGGATCCCCGCGTGGTCGCCGTCGCCACCGCTGCGGCGTGCTCCGGGCCCTGGCTGGCGTACCAGCTCCAGCGGTCGTCGGGCAGTTCCCCGACGGTGTCCCTGCCGTCACGCAACAACGCCCAGAACTCGTCGGGCGAACTGACGTCTCCGGCGAACCTGCAGGCCATGCCGACGATGGCGATGGGTTCGGTTGAGGTCATGAAGAGGTCTCCTTGACGCGTCGCGAGCGCACGGTTGTCGGAGTCGGTGTGGAGCCGGCGGACGAGCCCTACCGGCGGCCCACGACGAGGGCATGGCTGAACCCCATGTCCTCGTACCGCTCGACGTGCGAGAAGCCCGCATCGAGGGCCGCTTGCTCCATGTCGGCGGCGGAATAGGCCATGCCTTCGCCGGAGGCCAGGGTGAGGAAGTACGGGGAAACCAGCCCGGCGCTCATCGAGCCGGTGCCCGCGTCGTCGGAGACGAAGTTGTAGATGAGGCAGATGCCGCCCTCCGGCAGCGCCGCCCGGCACTTGCGCAGCAGTTCGGTGTTACGTTCCCGGGACCAGATCTCGAAGATGTGGAACACGAACACCGCGTCGGCGCCCTCGGGCAGCGGGTCGGCGAGGATGTCACCGGCGTGGAAACGTACCCGTCGCCGCAGATCCGGATCCTCGATCCGGTCCGCGGCCAGGCGGGTGACGCTCTCCTGGTCGAAGACGGTGACGGTGAGGTGCCGGTAGCGTCGGGCGAGTTCGATCGCGTTCGTCCCGTCGCCACCACCCACGTCGACCGCGTGCCGCACGGTGCTGAAGTCGTAGCGCTCCAACAGCTGCGCGAACGCCTTGCGCGACGCGTCGCCCATGTTGGCGTAGAACACCCGCTGCAGCTCGGGGTGCGCGGTGAGCCGCTCGTAGAGGGTGGTCCCCGGGCCCGGCAGATGACGGAGCCCCACGTTGGTGCCGCGACGTACCGATTCCGCCAGGTCGGGCAGGGCTTGGTTGATCACCTTCGCCTGGACGTCGACGAGCGCTCCCAGGAAGCGGGGGCTCGACCGCAGCAGCTTCCCGCGCGTCATGGCGGTGTTGACGTACGCGTCACCGCGCTTCTCGACCAGCCGCAGCGCACAGAGTCCCAGCAGCATGACGCGGGCAGGCTGCGCCTGGATACCGATCGTCGCGGCCAGGCGTGCCGCGTCCATTCCTCCGCTGCTCTCCAGGTGCTCGAAGATCTCGAGTTCCAGGCTGGTGCGCACCAACTCGAACGCGGTCGTGCCGTGGATCAGCAGTCGGAGGTAGTCGGCTTCCGTCAACGCCACGTGCCGATCGGTGCCCATGGTGCTCCTTCCTGCCCTGCGCAGGGGTTCGGGGGGACGATCCGATCGTGGTGGCGGCGTGTCGCCTCCGGCACCTCCCTGGGTGCCGCGTCGTCGGTGCGCCGCCCGCGGCGATCAGACGCGGACCCGGATCCGGGGAACGCGGACGCCGCCGCCGCACCGGGGAAGATGCCGCCCCGTGCGATCGGCTGCGACGATCCGAACCGGGCCGGACCGTGCCGCGGCGGAAGGTGGTGCGGTCCGGGCCGTACTTCTGCTCGGAATCGTCGGCGCGACCGCGTACGGCGAGAGGAAGCGGTGAGGGCGGACATGGGTGGCGTGACGCGGGTGGCGATCATCGGAGCCGGTCCCGCCGGTCTCCTCCTGGCACGGCTGATCGGCCGCACGCTGCCCGGGGCGACCGTCGACGTCTACGAGCGCAACCGGCGTGCGGACGTGGCCGGCTTCGGCGTCGCGTTGTCCGACCGGACCATGCGGGAGCTCGCGACCTGGGATCCCGAGGTCGCCGAGCGCCTCGGGTGCGTCGTGCGGCCACTGTCCGGCATCGAGCTGCGGCTGCCCGGCGAACGCCTCCGCTACGACGGCTTCCCGATCGCCACGGTCTCCCGCGACACGATGCTGGCGCTTCTGTCGGAGGCGGCACGACGGGTCGGCGCCCGGCTCCACTACGGGCATGACGCCCGCGCCGACCAGTTCGACGCGGACGTGACCGTCCTCGCCAACGGTGCCCGCTCGGCGCAGCGGACGGCCCGTGCCGCAGACTTCGGCACCACTGTGCGCACCGGCGCCGCCCGCTACATCTGGTTGGGCTCGGCCGCCGACATCGGCGACGCCGCCACGATGTTCTTCGTGCCCACCGAGCACGGACCGATGGCCGCGCACGCCTATTCGTGCGGGGACGGGTTGAGCACCGTCGTGGTGGAGCTCGACGAGGTGACCTGGCGTCGGGCGGGTCTTGACGTCCGGTGTCGTCCCGACGGCGTACCGGGCGAAATCAGCGGCGACGGGCTGGCACTGCTCGACGACGTCTTCGCCGACCACCTCGGCGCCCCGCTGGTCAGCAACAGGAGCCGGTGGTCGCGTTTCGACGTCGTGACGAACCAGCGGTGGTCCGACGGCAACCTGGTGCTGGTCGGCGACGCCGCCCACACCGCGCATTTCAGCGTCGCGTCCGGCACCACGATGGCGCTCGCGGATGCGGCTGCGCTTGCCGCCGCGCTGCGCGAGCAGGACACCGTCGCCGACGCGTTCGCCGCGTACGAGCGGGCGCGACGGGGGCGGGTGACCCGCGTGCAGCGTCTGGCGGGACCCAGCATGCGGTGGTGGGAGACCTACGGGCGGCGCCTGCACCTGCCGCCGGCGCAGTTCGGCATGCACTTCATCACGCGGAGCACGGCGATCAGTTATCTCGGCCTGCGCCGTCGCTGTCCCGCCCGCGTCGACGAGGCGGAGGCGGCGTACCGCCGTGCCGCCGGCGTCGACCCGGACGGCCCTGCTCGCAACGCCGTCGCCGAACCGCTGACACGCGGTGCGCTGCGTCTGCCGAACCGGCTCGTCAGTCTCGGGGGACCGGCGTCCGGCGGCACCACCGGTCCGACACCCGGCGCGGGGGACGGGATCGACCCGCGTCCGCGGCCGGTTGCGGAGCTGCACCCGCTCCCGTCCGGATCAGCTCCGACGGCCGACGGCTGGACGGTGGGCACCGAGGGGCGGCTGCTGGTCCGGGGCGTACACGCGCTGAGGATCGTGGCACTGGCACCGCCGGACCCGACGGCGTCCGCGCCGGTCGACGGCGACGGACTGGTCGCCGTCGCCGCGCTCCGCGGGCGCGGCGTCGACGGTGTCCTGCTGTTGCCGGACTTCGGCGTCCCCGGCTGGTGGGACCGGACCGTCGAGTTCGGCGGCCGGATCCGGGCGGAGGCCGGCATGGTGGTCGTCGGCTGCGTGCCGATGGACTGGTCGATCGACCTGTGCCGTGATCCGTCCGTCGACGCGTGGCCGACGCGCATCCACCTGGCGCTGGTGTCGGCCCGTCTGGACCTCGTGGTGCCGTGGCCTTGCTCCGCGACGCGGATGGCTCCGGGCAGCGAGGCGGCGTGACACCACCTCGTGTTCCTCCGGAACACGTCCGGATCGGCCGTGGGCGAACGGCGGTTCGGACGACGCGGCCGGCCGCCGCGCGCCGGTGGGCACGTGACGGCCGGCTGCTGACCTCGTCGGGGCGGACCCCGGCGCGGGCCGGACGATCAGGCGACGCAGTTCGCCAGTTCCGGCGACGGCGGGGTGGCCGTCACGCCGGTGAAGAGGTTGACGCAGGAGATGAGGAACTGCGGGTTCTCTTCGGGGATGAAGTGCCCCGAGTTGGGGGCGACGACCTCGCGTACGTCGTCGGCGACCTGCCGGAACGAGGCCGCGACCCCGGGCCCGAACGTCGCCGCCGAGCCCATCGCCAGGACCGGCATGGCCAGCCGCCGCGCCGCGTTGGCCCGGTTGTTCTCCGCGTCCCCGGCGTACGCGCGGTAGTAGTTGAAGCCCGCCGTCCGGTCGGCCGGGTCCCGGTAGTACTGGTAGTAGACCTCCCTGTCGATGGCGTCGCGGTTGACGCTGAAGTCGAAGATCATGCCCAGGTAGGTCGACACGTCCTCGTTGTCGAGGATCCGCTCGGGGATCGGCGAGGGCGCCGCGTTGAACAGGAAGTGGAAGCTGAGGGTGTAGGCGTCCTCCAGGCCGAATCCGGACAGCGTCGAGTCGAGCACCGCGAGCCGCGTGACCTCGGTGGGGAACTCGCGGGCGTACGGGTACGCGACCAGCACGCCGACGTCGTGCGCGAGGATCGAGACCTGACGGTGTCCGAGGGCGTGCACCGCCTGACGGATGCGCTGCGCGGTGGTCACCTTGTCGTATCCGCCGGCGAAGGAGCTGGAATCGCCGAGGCCCGGCAGGTCGAACGCGATGACCGTGTGGTTCCGGGCGAGGGCCGGCATGACGTCGTGCCACGCCCACCAGGTCTGCGGCCAGCCGTGCAGGAGCACCAGCGCCGGTCCGGATCCACCCTTGACGTAGTGCAGTTGACCGCCGTCGACCGGCACCATGCCGTGCTGGAAGGACGCGCTGAAACTCGCCTTGCCGATGGTCGGCTCAGCGTAGGTGCCTGCGGCGGAGGAGGACGACGCGCCGACGACGAGCACCGTCGCCGCGACCGCGAGGGACGCGATGCTCCTCCGCCACAGCGATCTCGTCCGGGCGGGGGAGCCAGCGTCGTGCTGCTTTCGCCCACGGCGAAGTGCGGACAATGTCATTGTGCCCCTTTCGGTGTTTGCCGAGCGTCGGGCGCGCCCGAGCCACGACGAGACGCGCTTTTCGGCGCAGAACCGCAGGCTAACGATATGCATAGATGTAGGTCTTAGCCTGACAAGATCCGTCGTTGGCGACGATCTTATGTTTGGCGAAGATAGTCGTCAATTGTCCGTGTGGACCGCCGCCTTTGGCTCACCGGGTCCATGTCGCGATCGCACGGACGAAAAAGCGCCCCGACCGATGACTGGCGGCCGGCGGGCACGTCGGTGGCGCGGTCGCTCCGGGCGTCCGTCCGCGACCGGGCCGGCAGGCGACGGGGGACCGGTCCACTCAGGCGGCCGCCCCCGGTGTGGCCGGACCCGCCATCCGCAACACGGTGTCGCGCCTCGGCTGGGTCGGACGTGGCGGAGCCGGGGGTGGTGTCGACACCACCTCCACGACGTACACGACGTCGTTGGTGCCGATGCCGCCAGCTCCGAACCGCTCCAGCCACGAGTCCGCCGTCGCCGGATCGGTCACCTCGGCAAGTGTCTGGACGTGGCCGGTCTCGATGTCGTACAGCCTGATGGCCAGCATCGCGTGCTCCCTTCTCGCGGCGACGGGGCGTGCCCTGGACCGGGCGGCGTGGGGGAGGGCCGGCCCGGACCCGAGCCCGGCTAGCCGGCGGACTCTGCCTGCCGGATCACCACGTCGGTGAAGGTCCGCAGATCCGGGTCGTCGAAGAGGACGGCGGCGTCGACCTCGATGCCGAGCTCCTCCTCGATCCGGCCGACGATGCGCACAGCGGAGATCGACTGCCCCTGCAGTTCGAGAAAGGTGGCGCCCGGGGACGCCTCGCGGGCGTTGAGGACGTCACGCCAGATGGCGCTGATGCGCCCCTCCAGCTCAGCGGGGTCCCGGGGGTTCGGAGCAGTTCCGGGGACGTCGTTCATTCGTCACCTCTTCCAGGTTGCGCGCTCGGCTCTGCGGTCATCCTGGGCGGTATCGACAGTGGCGCGCATCTCTGCGAATGCGCATTCCGGGAGATCGGCTCCCGACGTACGGCCGGCCGTTCGCCGGTCCCACCTCCACGGCGCATTTCATGAGATGCCGGCCCCGCGGCACCCGCCGAGACTTGCTGCGTGACAACCGACGCTCCAACCACCCCGTCGCGCCTGGCCGCGGCCGCCGCCGACGTGCAGGACGGCATCTGGTACGTCACGCGGCTGCACGCGGACGCCCCCGCCCCGACGGTCCGCCGCGCGTACTGGGTCACCGGCGACATCGACGTCGAGGCCCTGTGCTCGGCCTGGCGGGCGGTGCTCGACCGGCACGAGGCGCTGCGGACGACGGTGGCGACGGTGGACGGCAGGCCCGTCCGGCGTGTCAACCCGGTGCACCGGGACGCCGTCGAGGTGCGAGACGTGCGCGACGGGGCACCGGCCGTGCTGCCGGGCGACCTCGGTGCCGGGCCGTCCGCCCGGATGACCGTCCTCCGAGTCACCCCGCGGCACCACCGCATCGTGCTCGCCGCCCACCAGGCGGTAGCGGACGACGTGTCGATGTCGCTGGTCGCCGGAGAACTGTCGACCGGGTACGCCGACGCCGTCCGCGCTCCCCGCCCGGCGTCCGCACCGCCCCGGCACCACAGCGAGCACCCCCCGCACCGGACGGAGGCAACCATCTGCCGCGAGGCTGCCGACCGGTGGCTCGCCGAGCTGGACCCACCTCCGCCGGCCGCGTCCCTTCCGGTGTACCGGCCCGCCAGCGGAACCCCGACGGTGGCCGACGAGGTGACCTTCGACTGGGAACGGGACCTTTGCACCTCGGTCCGGGCCCTGGCCCGGGCCGAGGGCACCGCGCCCCTGACGATCGTGTTGGCCGCGCTCCAGGTTGCCCTTGGGCGGTACGGCGGCGACGACACGCTGACGGTGGCGATGCCCGTCTGCCTACGCGGGCCGGGCGAGGAGGGCACGGTCGGTCCGCTGTCGACCCTCGTTCCCGTCGTCGGCAGGCTGACCGCCACCACCACGTTCAGGGAGCACCTGCGCCGTACGGCGCGGCGGCGGCGAAGCGCTGAGACGCACGGACGGCTGCCCTTCCCGCGCCTGGTCCGTGGCGTCAATCCGCCCCGCCCCGTCGACGGGATCCCGCTCTGCGACGCGGTGCTCGCCGAGGGCCGGCACCAGGGCACGTCGCTGCGGCTGGCCGGCGCCACCGTCCACGAGCTGAGGACCCCCGCCCACACGCTCCTCGCCGATCTGATGCTCACCGTCTCGCCGGCTGGTCCGTCCCTCGCCGGAACGCTCGCCTACCGCGCCGACCGGATGGGGCGCTCGACCGCGGAGGGGTTGCTCGCGCACCTGCGCACCCTGCTCACGGCGGCCGTCCGCAACCCCGACGTGGCCATCGCCGATCTCCCGCTGGAGACGTCCCGGCAACTCGCGACGGCGGTACGCGACCTGGATGCCACGGCCGATCCGCCGACACCGGCGCGGCCGGTGCCGGATCTGATCCGCGAATGCGCCGAGCGGTTCCCGGAGGCGGTCGCCGTGCGGTGCGAGGAGGAGGGCCTGACCTACGCCGAACTCGTCACCCGGGCGACGGGCCTGGCGGCCTGGCTGCGGGCCCGGGTCCCGGTCACGGACCGCGCCGTCGCCGTCCGGCTGAACATGGGACCGGCGTTGGTGACGGCCTCCCTGGCCGTGTTGCTGGCCGGCGGGCACGTGGTGTGGATGAGCCCGGACGACACCGGGGAACGGGCCGCGATGGTCCTGACCGACCTGAGGCCGGCCGTCGTGCTGCTCGGCGGCGACCCGGCCGACGACCCGCTGGCCGACTGGTACCGGGCTGAGCGGGGCGGACAGGTCCTCGCGCTGCCGACGGAACCGACCGCGCGGGCGGTGGCGACGCCGTGCGACATCGACCTGGCGTCGGCGGCGTACGCCGCGTTCACCTCAGGGTCGACGGGGCGACCGAAGGGTGTCGTCCAGACCCACGCGGCGCTCGCGCAGTTCGCCACCTGGCTCGCGCACATCGGCGGACTCGGACCCGGCTCACGGGTGGCGCAATGGGCCGCCGTCGAGCACGACCCGAGCCTCTGCGAGGTGTTCGCGGCTCTGATCTCCGGTGCGACGCTGGTGCCCGTACCGGGCCGTGTCCGGGCCCACCCCGAGCGGTTCGTGCGCTGGCTCGACCGGGAGGGCGTCACGCTGTTGCAGACCGTGCCGAGCTTCGCCCGCGAGCTGGCGGTCGCGATGGAGCGGGACGGCGCCGTGCCGAATCGCCTGACCCACCTGATCCTGATGGGGGAGGCGCTCGCGGCCAGCCTGGCGAACCAGCTGCGCCGGCTGCTCCCGCACACCCGGCTGTGGAACGTCTACGGGCCGACCGAGACGGTGGCGGCCAGCGCGTACCGGATCGATGCCCTGGTCCGCGGCGAGCGGGTGCCGATCGGCCGGCCGATTCCCGGCCGGCAGGTGCTCGTCGTCGACGAGTGGGACCGCCCCTGCCCCACGGGGGTGACCGGGGAGATCGTCGTCCGTAGTCCGTACGCCGTGCCGGGCTACCTGCCCGGCGCGGACGGGCAGGGGCGGGGCGACGCCGCCTTCCGGCCCCTGCGCGGCGCCGATGCGGCCGCCTCCCCGACGGCGGGTTGCTATCGGACCGGCGATCTCGGACGACGCCGCTTCGACGGCACGCTGGAACATGTCGGCCGGCTGGACCACCAGGTCAAGCTAGCCGGACACCGGCTCGAACTCGCGGCGGTGGAGGCCGTCCTCGCCGAACATCCGCTCGTGGCCGACTGCGCCGTGGCCGCCGTGGCCGACCCGGACGGGCTGGTGAGCCGGCTGGTCGCCTTCGTGGTGGCCCGTCACCGCGGCGACTGGCAGACGCTGGTGACGTCGCTGCGGACGCACCTGCGTCGTCGGTACGGTCCCGTGATCCACCGCGCCTCCTTCGTCGCCCTCGACGGGGTGCCACGCAACGTCGGCGGCAAGGTCGACCGGACCCGGCTCCCGGACCCCGTGCTGGCCGCCGGGTCCGCCGCCGGGCGGGATCCGACCGCGACCGAGCAGGAGATCGGGCGGCTCTGGGCGGAACTGCTGCCGGCCGGGCCGGCGGACGTGCACCACAGCTTCTTCGCCGCGGGCGGCCACTCGCTGCTGTTGGCTCGGCTCGCCCACCGGCTCACCGAGCGCTTCGGCGTGGACGTGTCCGTGGCGGAGCTGGTGACGGCCCCGACGGTGGCTGGCATGGCGGCGCTGGTGCGGGCGGCGGCCGCCGGGTGCGGCGACTCGACAGCCGGTGGAGCGTTCGCTGCTGCCGGGCCAACCACGACGATGGGATGAGAGAGCATGGCTCAGTTCGACAGCGCTGCCAGACCGGTGGTTCTCGACGGCGCCGGACTCACGATCGACGGCGTGCGACAGGTGGCCGAACAGGGCGCACCCTGCGTGGTGCCGGCGGAGTCGCTGGCCCGCGCGGCCGGCAGCCGGCAGCGGTTCGAGGACATCGTGCGGCAGGGCGTCCCGGTCTACGGCGTGACGACCGGGTACGGCGAGATGATCTACATGCTGGTGGACCAGTCCAAGGAGGTTGAGCTCCAGACCAACCTGGTCCGCAGCCACAGCGCCGGCGTCGGTCCGCACTTCTCGGAGGTGGAGGCCAGGGCGATCGTCGCCACCCGGCTCAACGCCCTGGCCAAGGGCTATTCCGCCGTGCGTCCCGAGCTGATCACCCGCCTGGAGCTGTACCTGAACCTCGGCATCACCCCGGCCATCCCGGAGATGGGCTCGCTGGGCGCCAGCGGGGACCTGGCCCCTCTGTCGCACATCGCGAGCACGGTGCTGGGCGAGGGTTACGTGCTGCGCGACGGCCGGCCGGTGCCGGCCGGGGAGGTGCTCCGCGAGCACGACATCACGCCGATGGAGCTGCGGTTCAAGGAAGGCCTCGCGCTCATCAACGGCACCTCCGCGATGACCGGACTCGGTGCCCTGGTGATCGGCCGGGCGACCGAACAGGTCCGCCAGGCCGAGATCGTCGCCGCGCTGGTCATCGAGACCCTGCAGGGATCCACCGGCCCGTTCCTCGCGGAGGGCCACGATCTTGCCAGGCCGCACCCCGGCCAGATCGACTCCGCCGCCAACATGCGTGCGTTGATGAGCGACAGCGGGCTGACCGTCTCGCATGCCAGCCTGCGGCAGCAGCTCGCCGACGAGTGGCAGCCGGACAAGGCGGTGCAGCGGACGAACATCTACATGCAGAAGGCGTACTCCCTGCGGGCGGTGCCGCAGGTGCTGGGCGCGGTGCGGGACACCCTCACCCACGCCCGGTCGACGGTCGAGATCGAGCTGAACTCCGCCAACGACAACCCGCTCTTCTTCGGCAGCGGCGAGGTCTTCCACGGCGCGAACTTCCACGGCCAGCCGGTCGCCTTCGCGATGGACTACGTCACCATCGCCCTGACGCAGCTCGGCGTGCTGTCCGAGCGCCGCACCAACCGCCTGCTGAACCGCCACCTGAACTACGGTCTCCCGGAATTCCTCGTCATGGGCGACCCGGGCCTCAACAGCGGCTTCGCCGGCGCCCAGTACCCGGCCACCGCACTTGTCGCGGAGAACCGCACGATCGGCCCGGCCAGCATCCACAGCATCCCCTCCAACGGCGACAACCAGGACATCGTCAGCATGGGCCTGATCGCCGCCCGCAACGCGCGCCGGGTCCTGGCGAACAACGACACGATCCTGGCCGTGGAACTGCTCGCTGCCGCGCAGGCGGTCGACGTCTCCGGACGGTACGCGCAGCTGAGCCGGGCCGGGCGGGCCGCCTACGAGCTCACCCGATCCATCGCACCCACTCTGCACCGCGACCGCCACATGGCCGACGACATCGCCGCGGTGGCGGCGGCGCTGAGCCGCGCGGACCTTCTCGACGCCGTCCTGCGCGCCGACGTGGTCCTGCGCTGACCGACGAACCCCTGTCCGCGACTCCTGGAGGACATGACGTGAACAACGACGGTTTCGACTACGACCTGATCGTCGTCGGTGGCGGGCCGGGCGGCTCCACGGCTGCCACGCTGGTGGCGATGCAGGGGCACCGGGTCCTGCTGCTGGAGAAGGAGACGTTCCCCCGGTACCAGATCGGGGAGTCACTGCTGCCCGCCACGATCCATGGCATCTGCCGACTGACCGGCGTCACCGACGAACTCGCCCGCGCCGGGTTCCCGGTCAAGCGCGGCGGGACGTTCCGCTGGGGACGCAACCCCGAGCCGTGGACGTTCGCGTTCGCGATCTCGCCCAAGTTCGCCAGCGAGGGTGCCACCGCCTACCAGGTCGAACGCATGAAGTTCGATCAGATCCTGCTCGACAACGCCCGCCGCAAGGGGGTCACCGTCCGTGAGCGGTGCGCCGTGGTGGACGTCCTGGAGGACGGGGACCGGGTCTGCGGCGTCCGGTTCGACGACGAGGACGGCACCCGGCGGGAGGTCCGCAGCCGCTACGTGGTGGACGCCTCCGGCCACCGCAGCCGCATTCACCAGCGGATCGGCGGTGACCGGCACTACCCGGAGTTCTTCCGCAACCTCGCGCTCTTCGGGTACTTCGAGGGCGGCAAGCGGCTACCGGAGCCGAACAGCGGCAACATCCTCGCCGTCGCCTTCCCCAGCGGCTGGTTCTGGTACATCCCGCTGAGCGACACCCTCACCAGCGTCGGCGCCGTGCTGCGGCCGCAGGCCCTGGACCGGATCCGGGAGGGCGACCGGGAGGCGGTGCTGCGCCAGCTGATCGCCGAGTGCCCGATGATCGCCGACTACCTCGCCGACGCGACCCGGGTCGAGAGCGGCCCGTACGGCGAGGTCCGCGTCCGCAAGGACTACTCCTACATCCACGACACCTTCTCGCGGCCCGGGATGCTCCTGGTCGGCGACGCGGCCTGCTTCATCGACCCGGTCTTCTCCTCCGGGGTGCATCTGGCGACCTTCAGCGCGTTGCTCGCCGCCCGCTCCATCAACAGCTGCCTGGCCGGGGAGCTGGACGAGGAGAGCGTCTTCGAGGAGTTCGAGGCGCGCTACCGCCGCGAGTACAGCCTCTTCCACGACTTCCTGGTCGCCTTCTACGACATGCACCAGGACGAGGAATCGTACTTCTGGACGGCGAAGCAGATCACCGACGACAACGTCGCCGGCGCCGTCGAGGCATTCGTGCAGCTGGTCGGAGGCGCCGGGTCGCAGGAGCGGGCGTTGGTCGACGCCGAGTCGTACATCCAGCGCCGGGAACCGGCGTTCCGGCAGCTCGCCGAGGTCGTCCAGGGGCCGGTCTCCGAGGCGGGCGAGGACCGCAACCTGCTCGGCGCGTCGATGCTCAGGGAGGTCCTCAAGGAAGGGGTTCGCGTGCAGACCCAGGCAGCCCTGGGCGGCAACGTCGACGATCTGCACCCGCTCCGGCCGGGCGGCCTGATCCCGTCCGCCGACGGCATGCGGTGGCGCCGGCCGGCCGGCGACGAGGCGGCGGCCGGGGGCTCGGCCCATGCCGGCGGATGACCGCCGTCCGGCGGCGTCCCTGTGGACACTGCCGGACGGCGTCGCGCCCGCCGCGCCGGAACACGTCCCGGAGCCGGCACCCGGGCCGGACGAGCCGTTCGCGCTCTCCCGGCAGCAGGAGTTCCTCCGCATGGTCGACGGAGGCGACGACGCCGGCCCGTTCGGGCCGCGGTACACCATCGTCGGTGGCTGGCGGATCACCGGACCGCTCGACGTCGCGACACTCCGGGCAGCACTCGCGGACGTGGTCGAGCGGCACGAGTCCCTCCGCACGTCGATCGTCCGGGAGCCGGGCAACGTCCACCAGCGCGTGCGGCCCGCCCGGGCACCCCGCCTCGAGGTCGAGGTCCTCCCCACCGAGCCGGCGGCCCGCGACGAACGGGCGGAGCTTCTGCTCAACGACGTGGAGTCCCGCCCGGTACGGATGGACCAGTGCCCCACGCTGCACGCCCGGCTCGGTCGCTTCGACGACCGTGACGCGGTCCTCGTGCTCGCCGCCCACCACACGGGCGTCGACGGCTGGTCGATCCAGGTGGTGCTGCGGGACCTCGCGCTCTGCTACGCCGCGCGGCGCGCCGGACGGCGACCGGACCTTCCCCCGGTGCGTCAGTACCGCGAGTACGTGCAGTGGCAGCGGCGCGTCGCCGCCTCGCCGGCGTTCGCCGCCGCCCGCCGGTACTGGGGGCAGCGGCTGCGCGGGGCGGCGGTGACGCCGGTCCGGATGGACCGACCCCGTGGGGACCAGCGCCCGGACGTCACGTCGTGGTACCGATTCCTCTACGAGGACGATCTGCGCCGCCGGGTGCAGGCCTACGCCACCGTCCGGCGCTGCACCCCGTTCATGGTCATGGCCGCGGCCTACGTGCGGTACCTCGCCGACACCACGGGCCGCGCCGACGTGGTCATGCCGACCTTCACTCCCGGCCGGCGGCCGGCCTGGACGCTCGACATGGTCGGTTCCTTCTTCAACCTGTTGCCGCTGCGGGTACGGACCGACGGCTGCGTCGGCTTCGACGACCTGCTCGACCGGGTTCGGACGGCCTGCCTGGAGGCGTACCGGAACGAGATCCCCTTCGTGGACCTGCTGGGCGTGGCGCCGGAGCTGATGGGCGCCGCCGCCGGTGAGGAGCACGCGGCGTGCGTGTTCCAGCTGGTGCAGTCACCGTTCATGGCCGTCGGCGAGCGTGTCGGCGACCTCACCTACCAGGCGATGCGGCGCCGGTTGCGCTCGCAGCCGGTGGGCTCACAGATCCCGGACGGGGCGCTGTGGGCGGTGGAGTTCGACGTCGGAGGCGGCATCGTGGGCAGTGTCGGGTACTGCCGCGGCCAGTTCCGGGCGGGAACGGTGACCGAGCTGGTGGCGGGCTACCGGGACACCCTCGCCCGTGCGCTGCGGACCTAGGCCGGCGGCGGGCAGACCGGAAGATGCCCGCGCAGCCGGGCCGACACGGCGATCAGCACCGGTGCGACGCGACGCCCCGGCGTCGTCGTGCCGGGACGAGAAACCGGAGGTGATGATGCCTGTCGAGGCAGCACGATCCACGTTCTACGACCTTGTCCACGTCGACAGCGGCCGGGACCACGCGGTGGAGGCACAGGCTCTGCTGCGTATCGTCCGGGCCCGTCACCCGGACGCCTCGTCGGTGCTCGACGTGGCGTGCGGCGCGGGTGAGCATCTGCGACACCTGATTCCGCACGTCGCCGTCGCCGAGGGCGTCGCCGTCGACGCTCCGATGGCGGCCGCGGCCCGCCAGGCGCTGCCGGGCACCACCATCCACGAGGCGGAGCTGCCGCACCTCGACGTGGGCCGCACGTTCGACGTCGTCACATGCCTGCACGACGCCCTGGCGCGGTTCCCGTTGTCGGGCTACCGGACCGTCCTGCGGGCGCTGGCCCGGCACCTGGCGCCCGGCGGGCTGATGATCCTCGCTCCGATCTGGATGCCGGACCAGGCGACCCGGAGGACCGCCCGCGAGGCGCTGACGCGCGCCGAGGACGGCCGTCCGGTCACGCACATGGCGCGGGGGACACCCCGCGACGGCGCCCATCGCCTCGAGCGGCACTTCCTCGTCGCCGACGGGGACAGCGTCCGGCACGTCGAGGACACCCGGGTGCTGCGGGCGTTCGGCCGCCGTGAGCACCTCAGTGCGCTCGCGGCGGCCGGCTGCGGCGGCGACTTCCTCTCCGTCGGCCTGGCCGGGCGGAGGCTCCTCATCGGTGTGCGGCGCTGAGCGGCGGGATCGTCCCCGTTCCCGGCACCGCACCCCCACATCCTGATCCGAACGCCCGCGAGGGAGAGACATGCGCGTCCTGTTCGCCATCGACCCGTCGATCGCCCACCTGTACCCCATGGTGCCCACCGCGTGGGCACTGCAGAACGCCGGCCACGAGGTGCGCCTCGCGTCCTTCGGCGGCTTCGCCGACCGCATCGCCGCCACCGGCCTGACCCCCGTCCCGCTCGGTGACGCGTCCTGGGCCGCCCGAATCTCGGACGATCCGCTGGAGCCGCACGGCCCGGAGGAGGCCCAGCGGTACGCGGAGGCTCTCGGCCTCAACCCGGAGGAGCGCGAGTACTGGTACCTCTTCTACCAGTACCTTCTGACCCCGACCGGGGACTACCTGCGCCCCGACCGGCCCGAGCCCCACGCCCTCATCGAGTTCGCCCGGACGTGGCGTCCCGACCTGATCATCTGGGACCTGACCCAGGCCGCCGGCGCGGTCGCGGCCCGGGTGTGCGGCGCGGCCCACGCCCGGCTCGTGTTCGCGTACGACCCGTCGGGCTGGAGTCTCGACCGCCTGGCCGCCGGCCGGGACGCCCTCGTCGCCGCGGGCCTCGACGAGAACCCGCTCGCCACCCTGGTTCGCCCGCTCGCGGAGAACTACGGCGTGGAACTCGACGAGGAGTTGTTGGTCGGGCAGTGGACGATCGACACGGCGCCGCCCGGGCTCGGCCTGCCGACCCGCACCCGGAAGGTTCCGCTGCGGTACGTGCCCTACAACGGCGCGGAGCCGGTGCCGGACTGGTTGCGGGAGCCGCCGCGGCGACCCCGGATCTGTCTCACCCTCGGCGAGTCCTACCGGCGCTTCATCCGCGGGGACTGGAACCGGACGCCGATGCTGCTCGACGCCCTCGCCGACCTGGACGTCGAGGTCGTCGCCACGCTCAACGACGTCCAGCTCGACGGGTACACCCCGCCGGCGAACGTGCGGACGGTCGAGTACCTTCCGCTCAACCAGCTCCTGCCGACCTGCTCGGCCGTCATCCACCACGGCGGCCTCGGCACCTTCCAGGCCGCCGTGGCCAGCAGGGTGCCGCAGCTCGTCTGCGACACCCTGGAGTCCATCATGCTGCGGGTGGAGGAGGACGCGCCGGAGGCGGAGCCGGACGACGTCGGGGTCTACCGCTCCGGCGTCGAGTACGGCGTCCGGGAGGCGGAGGCGCGCGAGGAGCCCACGGTCCGTTGGGTGATGCCGGCGAAGAAGCTCGAAGCCACCCCGGTGGCGAACTATGTGGTCTCCCGGGGTGCCGGCGTGCGGCTGGACCACCAGACCCAGTCGGTGGCGGAGCTGCGGGAGGCGATCCTGGCCGTGCTCACCGAGCCGTCCTACCGGCAGGGCGCCGAGGCGATCTATGATGTCTGGCGCGCCATGCCGAGCCCCAACGATGTCGTGCCGGTCCTCGAGAGCCTCGCGTTGGACGCCCGAAATCGCCGATGACAGCTGACCGGGCAGTCGTCTCAGCCCGCCCGGACCCGAGGCCCGCCCTCGCGGGCGGGCTGACGGCCGAGTTGAGGAGGCACCCGCCCGCCATGACCGACACGCAGACCGATCCGTCGCCCGAGGCCCCGGCACCGGTCGTGGACGCCGAGTTCGCCGTGCCCTTCCCGGACCGGCCCGCGTACGCCGACGCCGTCGCCGCGGTTCGCGCCGCCGCCGTGGCATACCACAACGGCAGTGACCTGTTGATGGACGACGCGGCCTATGACGCGTTGCTGGCGCGGGTCGAGGCGACCGAGGCGACGCGGCCGGACTGGACGGCGGCGGACTCGCCGTCCGGGACGGTGGCCGCCGGCGTGGCGGCGCACGGCGACGTGGAGCACAGCGAACCGATGCTCGGCCTGGACAACGTCTTCGGCGAGGAGCAGCTGCGCCGGTGGGCCAACCGCCTGGAGAAACTGCTCGGTCACCCGGTGGCCGCCTTCGTGGTCGAACCGAAGATCGACGGTCTCGCGATCGCGGCCTGGTACGTCGACGGCCGGCTGGTCCGGGTCGCGACCCGCGGCGACGGACGGGCGGGGGAGGACGTGACCGGCCAGGCCCGGCGCGCGGTCGGGCTGCCGGGTCAGCTCGCCCGACCGGTCACGATCGAGGTCCGCGGCGAGGTCTTCATGACCGACGCGGACTTCGTGATCGCCAACGAGATGCGCACCGGGCACGGCGAGCCTCCCTTCGCCCACCCCCGCAGCGCCGCAGCCGGCACCCTGCGGGCCGAGGGACGGGCCTACGACGCGCCGCTGTCCTTCATCGCCTACGGGATGCGCGGCGCGGTGACCGAGCCGACCGGGGAGGCGTCGCATTCGACCGACATGACGGCGCTGGCCGACCTGGGCGTGCGGACCACCCTTGCCGCATCGGTGCCGCTGGCGGTCTGCCCCACCCTCGACGAGGTGCTTGCCGCCGTGGAGGCGCTGCGTGCCGCCCGCAGTACGATCGGGTTCGGTGTCGACGGCGCGGTCGTCAAGGTCGACGGCGCGCGGGACCGGGAGCTGGCCGGCTCGTCGAGCCGTGCCCCCCGCTGGGGCGTGGCGTACAAGTTCCCCGCGGACACCCGGACCACCAGGCTGCTGGGCATCGAGGTGCAGATCGGTCGTACCGGCGTGGTCACCCCCGTGGCGGTGCTCGAGCCCGTGCAGATCAGCGGTGTCACCGTCACGTCGGCGACCCTGCACAATTTCGACGATCTGACCCGGCGCAACGTGCGGGTGGGCGACGTCGTCTTCGTCCGCCGGGCGGGCGACGTCATCCCGGAGATCACCGGCGCCAAGCTCGACGAACGCGACCCGGCCTCGGCGCCGTACGAGCCGCCGGGAAGCTGTCCACGCTGCGGCGGGGAGCTCGACCGGACGCAGAAGCGCTGGCGGTGTGTACGTGGACGGGCCTGCGGCGCCCACGAGGCGTTGGCCTACTTCGCCACCCGGGACGCGATGGACATCGAGGGTCTCGGCGACAAGATCATCCAGATGGTGGTCGCCGCCGGTCTGGTCACCGATCCGGCCGACCTCTACGATCTCGAACCGGCCGCCCTGGTCACCCTCGACAGGATGGGGAGCGTCTCGGCGGCGAAACTCGTCGCGAGCATCCAGGCGTCCAGGCAACGCCCCCTGTCCCGCGTCCTGATCGGTCTCGGTGTGCGCATGACCGGCCGGGCCCTCTCCCGCCGGATAGCCCGGCACTTCGGCTCGATGCGGGCACTGCTCGACGCGAGCGTCGAGGACCTGCAGCGGGTGGAGGGCGTCGGCCCGGACCGGGCCGCCACGATCGCCGCCGACCTCGTCGAGCTCACCCCCGTGATCGACAAGCTCGTCGCGCGTGGCGTCAACATGGTCGAGCCGGGAGCGGCGGCCCCGGGCGAGGCGGGCCCCGCCGCCCCCGGGCCGGTCGCGGCGCCGCTACGCCGGCCCGACGGAGCCCCGATGCGGGTCGTCGTGACCGGTGCCGTGCCCGGGCTCAACCGCAACGAGGGCAACGAGGCGGTCGAGCGACTGGGCGGGACCGCCTCGTCGTCGGTCTCCGCCCGGACCGACCTGGTCGTGGTCGGGGAGGGCGCCGGCTCCAAGGCGGACAAGGCGGCAGCGCTGGGCGTACGGGTCATGCCGGCGGCCCGGTTCGCGGCCCTGATCGCGGCGCACGGCGCCGGGGACGCGGAGACGGTCGCCGAGATCATGGCGGGCAGCTGACCCGGGACGAACGGCGCGTGCCGCGCCCGCGGACGGGCGCGGCACGCGCGGTGTGGCGGTCGGGGACGTGCGGGTCAGGGCCGGTCGTGCATCGGCCACGGCCCGTCGTACGACGTCAGGTCCGGGACCCGCCAGCCGTCGAGGTCGTACTCGTCGAGGCACGCGTCGGCGAGCGCCTTGTACCGGTCCAGATCCCCGCCGGCCATGGCGCCGGCCAGCAACTCGATCCGGGTGTTCTCGTGGTTGCCGGCGTAGTTGCGCTCGTACAACTCGTGCCGGCCGCCGAACTCGGAGCCGACGGCGTCCCACAGCAGCTTCATCACCTTGACCCGGTCGACCGCCTCGACGCCCTGCGAACCGCGCAGGTACCGGTCGAGGTACGGTCGCAGCTCCGGGTTACGGAAGTCCTCCGTGCCGGAGTTGACGTAGATCAGGCCGCTGGCCACGTCCTGCAGGATGATCTCCCGGACCCGGGGGTAGCCCACCTGCATGAACCATCGGTACGCCATGCCGTACCGGGGGTTCGGTAGGACGGCGCCGTCGTGCCAGGGCACCGGCTCGCGTGCGGCCGCCTCGGCCAGCCCGCGGAACAGGTTGCGCCACGCCAGCACCTCACCCAGCCGGCTCTGCACGCCCCTGAAGTCCGCGGTGCCGGTCGTCTCGAGCGCCTTGGCCAGCAGGCCGGCCAGGAACTCCAGCTTCACCGAGAGCCGGACAGACCCGTGGAAGGTGAACCGCTCGGTGAAGCCCGACCGCCCCGCGAACGTCTGCACCTTGGCCAGGTCGCCGTAGACGAAGACGTTCTCCCACGGGATCAGGACCTGATCGAGGACGAGGATCGTGTCGTTCTCGTCCAGCCGGGACGACAACGGGTAGTCGAACGGGCTTCCCGTCACGTTCGCGGTGGCCGTGTAGGACGGGCGGCAGATCAGCTTGACCCCCGGCGCGTCGGTGGGCACGGCGGCCACCAGCGCGAATTCCCGCTTGGCCACGGGAAGGCCGTAGTGGGCGACGAAGATGTGGTCGGTCAGGGCCGAACCGGTGGCGACCACCTTGGCGCCGCTGACCACCACACCCGCGTCGGTCTCCCGCTCGACGTGCACGAACACGTCCGCCACCTCGTCCGGCCGACGCGATCGGTCCACCGGTGGGTGGACGATGGCGTGGCTCCAGTAGAGCACCTTCTCCTGCGACTGCCGGTACCACCGTCGCGCGTTGTCGGCGAAGGGCTCGTAGAAGGCGGCGTTGGCGCCCAGGGTGCCGAGGAACGACGCCTTGTAGTCGGGGCTGCGCCCCAGCCAGCCGTAACTCATCCGGGCCCAGGCGGCGATGGCGCCCGCGTCGGCGACCAGGTCCTCCGCGCTGCGTGGGGTCGTGAAGAACCGGTGCGTGTAGCCGTCGCTCCCCGGAGCGTCGCAGGCCGTGGTGAGCACCGGACGGTGCTCCTCGGCGTGCAGTGCGTCGTACAGCCGCGCCGTCATCCGGACCGGGTTGCGGAAGCCGGGATGGACCGTCACGTCACGGATCCGCTCACCGTGGAGGTAGACCGCCCGACCGTCGCGCAGCGACTCGACGTACTCGTCCCCGGTGAGCGGACGTGTCCTGGCGCTCACCGGCCGGCACCGCTGTCGGGCAGGGCCAGCCACCACGGGTTGGCGCGCGCCCACTCCACGGTCCGCGTCAGGCCCTCCCGCAGCCGCGTCTGCGCGCTCCAGCCGAGGAGCGTCCTCGCTCGGGTGGCGTCGGGGATGCGCCGTGGCAGGTCCTGGTACGCGGCGCCGAGTTGCTTCGCCGTGTCGGCGGCGACGGCGCTCTGCGCGGCTCCGCTCACGGCGCCCACGAGAGCGACGGCCTCGGCGATGGTGGTCTCCCGCATGCTGCCGATGTTGAACGCCTCGCCGATGCCCCGGTCGCATGCTCCGACGAGGATGGTGCCCTCGACGGCGTCGGCGACGTACGTGAAGCTGCGGGTCTGCCGTCCCTGGTCGTAGACGATCGGCGGCCGGCCGTTCAGTGCCCGGTGGACGCTGCGGCTGATCACGTAGGCGGGCCGCTGGCGGGGACCGTAGACGTTGAAGTAGCGGACCACGGACGCGGCGAGGCCGTGCTGCTGCACGAAGCCGAAGGTGAGGTGCTCGGCGAGCCCCTTGCTGGAGGAGTAGCACCACCGCTGGGCGGTGGTCGGGCCGAGGACCCGGTCGGCGTCCTCGCTCCAGGGCACGGCAGGATTCTTGCCGAAGACCTCGCTGGTGCTGGCGACGACGACCCGCGCCCCGACCTCCGTGGCCCGCTCCAGTACCCGCATCGTCCCGACGAAGTTGGTGTCGATCACCTCCAGCGGGTCGCTCAGGTAGGTGTCCACGCCGACCGCCGCGGCGAGGTGGTAGACCAGGTCCACCCCAGGGGCGATCGCCTCCGCCAGCCGGTCCGGGTCGCGGATGTCCCCTCGGACGTGCCGGGTGTGCCGGCGCAGCAGGTCGAGGTGCGGTGCCGGGTCGCCGCCGTCCAGGACGGTCACGTCCGCCCCGGCGGTGACGAGCCGCTCCGCGAGGTGACTGCCGATGAAGCCGTGTCCCCCCGTGACGACGACCCGGGGCGCGCTCATCGGCCCACCCCGCGGTAGGTGTAGCCCAGTCGTTCCAACATGGCGATCTCCTCCTTGGGCAGGTAGGCGCGACCGTCGAGGACGAGGCAGCCTTCGGCGACGGGCAGCTCGGCGAAGTCGAGGGACCTGAACTCCCGATGCATGGCCAGCAGGGCGACGCAGTGGGCGTCGCGCACCGCCTCCTCGACCGTCGCCGTGACGGGTAGCCCGAAGGTCTCGCGTGCGTGGACCGGGTCGACCAACGGATCGTGGATTCGCACCCGCACGCCCGCGGCCGACAGAGCGTCGACCACGCCGCGGGTCGGCGTGGCGCGCAGGTCCCCTGTGTCGTTCTTGAAGGCCAGCCCCAGGATCGCCACCGTCGCCGCCGACGGGGCCACCCCGCGGGCCGCGAGGTCGTCCAGGACCAGCCGGGCGGCGTAGCCGGGCATCTGCTGGTTGACCTCGCGACCCACCCGCGCGGTAGCGATGTCCAGCCCGTGCCGGCGGGCGGACCGCCACACCATCCAGGGATCCTTCGTCAGGCAGGAACCGCCGACGCCGACGCTCGGTCGCAGGATGTTCACGTGTCCGTTCCCCTTCGGGATGGAGTTGGCGGCGCTGATGACGTCCAGCACGTCCACCCCGAACAGGTCGCAGAACATGGCCAGCTCGTTGGCGAGGGCGATGTTGAGGTCGATCCACCAGTTGTCGGCGAGCTTGACGACCTCGGCCGCCTCCAGGGAGTCCTGGGTGAGGACCTTGGTCCCGAGCGCGTGGCCCAGGAAGTCCGCTGCGGCCCGGGTGCTGTCGGGGTCGAGGCCACCGACGACGACCGGCAGGGTCCGCAGCTCGGTCATCGCGGTCCCCTCGGCCAGGCGTTCGGGCGCGAAGGCCAGGGCGAAGTCTGCCCCGGCCCGCAGGCCGCTCGCCTCCAGCAGGGGACGGACGAGGTCCCGGGTCGTTCCCGGAGGGACGGTGCTCTTGAGAATCACCAGTTGTCCCGCGCGCAGGTGCTGGGCCAGTGCCGTGCAGGCGGCGCGTAGGTGGTCGTCGGCCAGCGACCCGTCGGACCGTACCGGCGTGGCGACCGTGAGGAGGACGACGTCGGCCTCCGTCGACGCGCGGTGGTCGGTCGTCGACCGGAGACGGCCGCTGCCGACCCCGGCCTGGATGCGGTCGGCGAGCCCTGGCTCCCGCAGCGGCGTGGTGCCGCTGTTCAGCCGGTCCACGAGGTCGGCGTCGGTGTCGATTCCGATGACGTGGAGACCGCGGTCGGCGAGCGTCGCGGCGACGCACGACCCGACGTAGCCCATGCCGACGACGGCCACCGTGGTTCGCGTACCCACGTCAGGTCCTCTCGGCCCGGGGCGCGGAGGCCCCTGCCGTCGGGCGGTTCGGCGGGCCCGGCACGCCGCCCGGTGATGTGGCCCTGGCCATACGCGTCTCCTCATCCTCGGTACACAAGACCAACTCCCGGGCCGACGCTGTTGCCGCAGCGTCGGACCGGGAGAAACGCCGGGGGAATCGGCAGCCATTGGCCGCAGTCTCTGCAGACGGTGAACTGGGGATACGCTGCGTCCCGCCCGATGCCAACCGATCCTCGTTCCCGGGCCGAGCCGCCGGCATCTTCCCCGTTGCGGTGCCGACCGGTCGGCGACCACGGGCGGCCCAGGACCGGGTCCGTCGCCGCCGGCCACCGTCGCGCGGCCCCGGACCGGGCGTACCGCCGCACATCCCCAGGTCGAGCACCCTGAGAAATGCCGGGAGGTCCGCGGTGCCGCGACGATGGCGGTGCGACGGCGGAAGGGCCGCCTCCCGCACCATCGTCGGCACCTGCTCAGGGCCGCTGCCGACGCCGCGACGCCACCGCCTCTCGGACCGGCGTCGACGTGTGCCGTTGCCGTATCTGGTCATCCGCCGGTTCGGCGGGGCGGCGGCAGGCGCGGGCGACCGACGGTGTGCGACACCGTGAAGGAGCATGACGACGTGAATGGCCGCGAGCTGGTGTCAGCCGCCCCGGCATGCCGACTGTGTGCGGGGCCCGTGCGGGAGTGGGTGGATCTCGGAAGGCAGCCGGTCTCCAACGCCTTCCTCATGCCCGAGGAAGTCGACTCCGAGACCTTCTTCCGGCTGGCGGTGGGCATCTGCGCCGACTGCACGATGGTGCAGCAGCTGGAGCCGATGCCGACGGACAACATGTTCCGGCCGGACTACCCCTACCGGTCGTCCACCTCCGCCGGCCTGTGCAGCCACTTCGAGGAGGTGGCCCACCTGCTGCGGGACACCGAGCTGACCGGCGTCGACGACCTGGTCGTCGAGATCGGCAGCAACGACGGCATCATGCTCCGCAGGCTCAGCGCCGCGGGCGTACGGCATCTCGGGGTCGACCCGTCCGCCGGCGCCGCCGCGGCCGCGGCGGCCAGCGGGGTCAGGGTCAGGGTCGACTTCTTCGACGAGCGCTCCGCCGCTGAGATCCTCGCCACCGATGGTCCCGCGAAGGTCATCTTCTCGGCGAACACGGTCAGCCACGTCGCCGACATCGACACGGTCTTCCGCGGGGTCGACCGGTTGCTCACGGCCGACGGGATCTTCGTTTTCGAGGACCGGTACGTCAGCGACATCGTCGAGTACGCGTACTTCGACCAGATCTACGACGAGCACTTCTACCTGTTCGCCGTACGGTCGGTGGACGCGATGGTGGCCCGGCTCGGCTTCGAGCTGGTCGACGTGGAGCGCATCCCGATCCACGGCGGGTCGGTGCGCTACACCGTCGCCCGCCCCGGCTCCCGCGAGCGCCGGCCGAGTGTGGCGCGCATGGTCGACGAGGAGGCCCGCTACGGCATCGGAGAGCACGAGACGTACCTCCGCTTCGGCCGACAGATCGAGCGCATCCGTACGGATCTGGTCGCACTCCTGACCGACCTGCGTGACGCGGGCCGGCGGGTGGTCGGCTACGGCGCCACGTCCAAGAGCGCGACCGTCACCAACTACTGCGGAATCGGACCCGACCTGGTGCCGTTCATCTGTGACACCACACCGGAGAAGCAGGGCCGTCTGTCGCCGGGCGCACACATTCCGGTACGTCCCTACGCGGCGTTCTCGGACCCCTATCCCGACTACGCACTGCTGCTCGCCTGGAACCACGCGGAGGAGATCATGGCCAAGGAGCGCCAGTTCGTCGAGCAGGGCGGCCGGTGGATCCTCTACGCCCCCCACGTCCGCATCGTCTGAGCCAGGTTGCCATACCCGAGCCGGTCCCACCGCCCCGCCTCGGCGCCGATTCCGGGGACACCACGGACGGAGAGCCGCGTCGGAGGGGAACCAGCCACGCCGTGCGGCGGCCCGGATTCCGGACCGCCGCGCCCGGGCGTGGAGGTCGTCGGCCTCGTCGGTCGCGGCCGGCAGACGGCGACGGCCGCGGACCGTGGTCCGCGGCCGTGACCGGACGTGGCTATCGAGACGCCTGCGACGCCGGCGCGGGCTCCCTGCCCTCGATACGCAGCAGCCGGCGCCGCTCCTCCGGTTCGACCCGCACCCGGCGGAGCGTCATCCGCAGCATCGGCGGCGCCATCACCGAGGTCACGATCGCGACGAGGATGACGATGGTGTACATGTCCACGTCGAAGACGCCCAGCCGCAGACCCACCATCGCCACGATCACCTCCACCACGCCGCGGGCGTTCATGCCCGCCCCGACGGCCAGTCCCTCCCAGCTCGTCAGCCCACTGAGCCGGGCACCCAGGTAGGCGCCCGCGAACTTGCCGGCAATGGCCACGGTGACCACCGCCGCCGCCGTCAGCGCGAGGCCGGGGTCGCGCAGTGCCGTCAGGTCCATTCGTAGACCGGCGCTGGCGAGGAAGATCGGCGCGAGCACGGTGAGCACGACCGTCCGTAGCGGCGCGAGCTTCGCCGGATCCGGGACGCGGATGAGCAGGCCCGCGACGAACGCCCCGAGCGCGGCCTCCATGCCCAGCCCGTGGGTCAGCCCCGCACCGATCAGCACGACGACCACGGTGGCGGCGACCGTGGGTCCCGCCTCGTCCGACCGGGCCACGCGCCGCATCACCGCTCGCACCAGGACCCGGCCGACGGTCGACACGAAGATGACGAAGCCGACCAGTGCCGCGACCGACACGGCCACCGAGCCGGCGCTCACGCCGACCGTGGCGGCCGCGACCAGAAGTGAGAGCAGGAACCAGCACACCGCGTCGTCGACGGTGCCCGCCATGAGGATGAGCTGGCCCACGGTGCGGTGCAGAAGGCCCATGTCGGTCAGGGTCTTGGCGATGACAGGCAGCGCGGTCACTCCCATCGCCACGGCGAGGAAGAGCGCGAACAGCACCCGGTCGGCCGTCCCGTCACCCGCCGGCGCGGTCATCAGCAGCCCGAGGCCGGCCCCACCGAGCAGCGGCAGCAGCAGTCCGCACAGGCTCACCACGACCGCGGTACGCCGCTTGCTGCGCAGCATACCCAGGTCGAGGTGGGTGCCGGTGATGCCGACGAGGAGCAGCACGCCGAACTGCCCGACCGCGTCGATCAGGTGCATGTCACCGGCTTCGGTGGGCAACAGGAGCCGGGCCGCCTGCGGGAACAGGTGCCCGAGCAGGGAGGGGCCGAGAAGCACCCCGGCGAGCAGCTCGCCGACGATGGCGGGCATGCCGACCCGGGCGGCCAGCCGTCCGAGGACCCGGGCCGTCAGTAGCAGGACGGTGACGGCGATCAGGAAGACGAGCAGGGTCTCCGGTGCCAGCGGCGGGATGACCTCCAACGTCATCCCCTCCGCTCTCTGGGCGGCACCGCGCCCGGGGCGCCCTGCCAGGCGGCCTGTAGCTGCCGCCCGGCGGCCCGGGCCGCCGTCAGGCTGGCCCAGGAGACCAGCTCCAGCAGGCGGCGGTCGTCGCAGCCGCCCAGCCGGTTGCCCGCCACCATGGCGTCGGTGACCCGGTAGGAGAAGAAGGCGGCGGTCAGGGCCAGGCGCCCACCCGCCCGGTCCGACTTCGGCAGGGTCTCGAGCGACGCCTCCAACCCGGCCCGGTCCGTGACCGCGCGCAGGCCCGCCGGGCCGGCCAGGAGGTCCAGCAGAAGCCCCCGAACGGATGCGGGCACGACACGTTCCGCGGCATCGTCGACGGCGGCACTGGCCCGGGCGAAGGCGGTGGTCAGGCTGGCGTTCGGGCGGGCCCAACCGAGATCGGGCGGCAGCGGCGCCGGTGGAAGCAGGTCGAGGTCCGCTCCGGGGGCGACACCCCGGCGAGCGAGCCGGGCCATCGTCACGGCGGCGAGCCAGCGCGCGACCCGGGCCGCGCGCGGAGTCATCGCGACGGGCAGCGGGGACGGGGCCAGGAAGACGTTCACCATGCGATTGAGGTAGTGGAACAGCACCGCGACACCGATGAGTTCCGGGATCTCGGCGGGATCCACCCGTGGCGGGAGCACCGCCCCGGCGGGGGTGCCGTCGTGGCGGAACCACTCGACGATCGCCCGCAGCCGTGGCTCGGCGACCTCGGTGAGCCGGTCGTCGACCAGGGCGCGGGCGTCCGGCCCGCGCAGCAGCCCCCGCAGGGCGCTGCCGTGAACGTCCACGCAGTACGGGCAACGGTTGGCCAGGGACACCGCCGCGGCCACCGCCTCCTTCGTGTCACGCCGGACCAGACCGTCGACCAGCAGTGCCTCCCGCAGCATCAGCCAACAGGCGGCGAGCACGGGGGGAGAGGCGGCGTGCAGGGTCACCGGCGGCGCGAGCAGGCCGAACTCCCGTTCGAGCCGCCGGTAGACGTGCCGGACCGCGGCGGGCGCACCCCGCGCCGGCACGGGGCTCAGGTGCTCGATGTGGCTCTGGGTGATCCCACGGGTCAGCCGGGCGAGCAGGGCGCCCATGGGCACCCCGCCGCCCTGAGTCGGGCTGCCGTTCACCTGAACCGTCGCAGGCTCGGGTCCCCTGCCCGGGTGCCGTCCGGCGACGGCGCGCCGTACGTTACCGCGATGCCGCGCTGCTGCGCGGCACGCACCAGACCCGGCACCGCGCGTTCGGCCAGGGCCGCGATCGTCAGCGCCGGATTGACGGTCAGCGCCGCCGGCACCGCCGACCCGTCGGTGACGAAGATGCCGGGATGGTCGCGGAGCTCGTGCCGGTCGTCGAGGGCCGACGTCGCCGGGTCGTCACCGATGCGGCAGGACGACAACGGGTGCACGGTGTACGCGCCGACCTGGTCGTTCGTCCACGGGCGCACCCGGGCCAGACCGTCGCGTTCCAGGATGTCCCGGACGTCGGCGTCGGACTCGGCCCAGCCCCGGAGCGTGTTCTCCGTCGGGTCGTAGCGCAGCGAACCACGGCCGAGCATCTGCTGCGCGATCCGCTCCGCGTTGCCGCGCGCCGGGGGCGCCCCGAAGACGCCCTCGTTGTCGTCCTCCGTCATGGCGAACACCGTCAGCCAGGAGCGCCACTGGCGCAGCATCTCCTTCTTCTCCCGGCCGAACCAGGTCGGCCCGGCGGCGCCGGGCGCCTGGGCGAGGATGGTGCCCAGGCCCGGTGGGAAGTACAGCTGCTCCAGCGAGTAGCGGCTGTACTCGGGCAGCGACCCGTCGAGCTTGTCCCAGGTGGCCACGCACGGGCCCTTCCCGATCTGGTGCGCCTCGTACGCCGTGCCGTCACCGCGGTCCAGACCGAGGAGCTCGCGGGCCCGTTCGTCGTTCACGACGGCGGTGTTCAGGCGTTCCCCGTTGCCGGAGAAGTAGCGGCCGACCGCCGGTGGCATCGTGCCGAGTTCCGACTCGGAGCGCTGGAGGATGACCGGGGTGGCGCCGGCTCCGGCCGCGAGCACCACCATCTTCGCCTCGATCACCCCGCCGCCGCGGGTGACGCGGTAGTCCTCGTCGTCGATGACGTCGTAGTGGACCCGGTAGCCGCCCTCCGGGGTCCGGGACAGCCGCTGCACCTCGTGCAGCGGCCGGATCTGCGCGCCGTGCGCGAGCGCGGCGGGCAGGTAGTTCAGCAGCAGGGAGCGCTTGGCGTCGAAGCGGCAGCCGGCCATCATCCAGTTGCAGTTGGTGCACCTGGGCTTGTCGATCGCCGACGGGACCGGGTTCGCGGTCCGACCGGCGTGGGCGCAGGCGGCGGCGAACAGGCCGCCGGCGAACGGCACGTCGTTCCAGGACTGCTCGGTGACGGGCAGCGCCTCGCTGACGATGTCGTACCACGGGTCCAGGGTGTCGCGGTTGATCGAGGCCGGCCACATCCGCCGCCCGAGGCCGCCGGTGCGTTCGAAGACGAAGCGGGGCGCCCGCGGCATGGTGGCGAAGTAGACGACGCTGCCGCCGCCGACGCAGTTGCCCGCGAGAACGCTCATGCCGTCGCCGACCGTGAAGTCGAAGATCCGGGTGTAGGACGAGCCGAGGAGGAAGTCGTGGTCGAACTCGCTGCTGTCGAGCCATGGACCTCGCTCCAGCACCACGACCCGGGCGCCACCGGCCGCGAGGTGGTACGCCGGGATCGCGCCGCCGAAGCCGCTGCCCACGACGATGACGTCGGTCTGCTCGATGCTGGTCATGCGGGGCTTCCCGTCGCCGTGGTCTGCGGGTGGATGTCGGCGAGCTGCCGCTGGTAGGAGAAGTGCGGGAACCGCCAGAGGCCGTCCTCGTCCGGTTTGCTGAAGCCGAGGACGGACAAGCCGGGGTGCCCCTGGTCGAGGGCCTCCGCGGTGGACAGGTGCGGCGCGCTGTCGAACGCCATCGTGCAGAAGAGGGCAGCGCCGAACCACACCTCGCGTTCGGGGTGGGACGGGTCGGTGAGGTCCTGCACGAGGGCCGTGCGGTCGTCGAATTCGAGGGCGACGAACGCGGGCACCGCCGGGTCCAGGGTGAGTTGTCGGGCCCGAGCGTGGGCCTGCGCGTGCATGTTGAGCAGCCCGGCCATGCCGTCGAGCGCCTCGGCCAGCCCGAGGGCGGGGTGTGCGAGCAGGTCGAGGGCGCCGGCTTCCACGGCGCCGGCGTCGTCCACGACGCCCGCGATGGCCCGATCGCCGGGGAAGCGTTTCGTCCCGGGGATGATCGTGTCGGCGAACGCTTCGAGCGTCGCCGTCCGTACCGGGTCGGGCGTCGGCTGCCCGGCCGTCACGGTTGCCCGTCCAGGGTGTGCGACGGGCCGCCCGCGGTGGCCGCGGGCGGGTCGAACTGACCCGGCCGGCGTCCCGGACCAGCCGGGCCGCGGTAGGCCTGCGCGATGTCCAGCCAGCGGTCGGCGTCGGCGCCGACGGCGGTCAGCGCGAGGTCGTCCCGGTGCCGTCGGCGGGTGGCGAGAAGGCAGAGGTCGACGGCGGGGCCGGTGATCAGTTCGGCGTCCTCCGGTCCGTACACCCACAGCGCGCCCGAAGGGGCGGTCAGCTCGTACCGGAAACCCCGCTGGGGCGGGGTCAGGTTGCGGCTCAGGTAGCCGAAGTCCCACGTCTGCACGGCGAAGGCGACGACGTGCCGGATCCGGTCGGTGTGGTCGCGCCGTGTCCCCAGGGTGTCGGCGATGTCCTGACCGTGGCCGAACAGCTCCATCATCCCGGCGGCGGCGAGCACCGGCGCCGGCAACGGGCGGACGAGCCAGGGCACCGTCTGCCCCGCCGGTACGGCGGCGAGCGCCTCGACCGCGTCGGTCCACTCCTCGCGCCACCGTCCGCGCAGCGCCGCCGAGCCGGTGTCGAGGTACCGGGACAGCGCGGCGGTCACGTTGGCGTCGAAGTCGTCGCCGAGTTGCGCCGTCAGCGCCTGGAACGCCGGGGCGTCGGATGCCGCGACGGCGGCCATCCGGAAGACCGCGCACAGGTGGGCGACCTGGTGCCGCACCTGCCAGCCGTGCGCCGGTGTCGAACGGGTCCAGTCCTCAGGACCCAGGTCGGCCAGGATCTGATCGAGCTCCGCGCAGTCGTCCGCCAGATCAGCGAATACGTTCGCCTTGTCCATTCCGAATTCCTCTACGAGCTTGAGGTGGCCCCTTTTCCGCCGGCCATGGCGTCATTCGGACGACACGGGGACGGGCGCGAGTGGGGGAGGTCGCGAATTTCAGCGTGCCGAGGAGCGCGGGCCGAGTCCTCTTCCGCTGTGCGCTCCTCCCGGTGGCGCGGTTCCCGGATCCACGAGCGCCGACGCCATCGGCGCGTCGCCTGGTCGCGTGGGTCGACTACGCACAGCGGGAGAAGAATCGCGCGTCCCGTTGGCTGACGATGGAACGGCCGTCCAGCGGTGACGGTCGCTCTGCAAATCACGGCAGGAAAGTGGGAACGATGCCCACCATCGTCGGTTCGCTACGTCGGTACGTGTTGGCCCCGTCATTGCGGGAGGTCGGCTTCGCCGCCCGTGGGTTCCCGGGCATCTTGTCGGAGGCGACGCGCCAACTCGAGGCGATTCCCCAGGCGGTGGTGTGCGGCTTCGAATGGGGTATGGAGTCCCGCGACCTGTGGGAGGTGGAGCGCCGCCTCGCGCTGGTCGACCCGTACCAGCGCGGATTCGCCTACGAAGGCGCGACCATGGCGTTCACCATCCGGGATGCGATGGCGATGAACCGCACCCGTCGGGCGCGGGATCTGCTCGCCGGGCCAGGTCGTCCCCACACCTTCCTCAACTACATCGGCATCGGCTTCGCGATGGCGCGGTTGCCCCGGCCGCTCTGGCGCGGGGTGGTGCCGGACCTGGCCGGAACGCCGTACTACCCGACGATGAGCTGGCTCGCGGTCGACGGATACGGCTTCGACCGCGCCTACTTCGACACCGACCGATGGGTGGGGAGGCTCGAGCGGCCCGCCCCGTACCCGTGGGAGGGCGCGCCCGACTACTTCCTGCGCGCCGTGGACCAGGGGATCGGCCGCGCGCTCTGGTTCATCCACGGCGGCCAGGTCGACGGCGTCGCCGCCGCGGTGGGACGGTTCGCCGCCGGCCGGCGGGCCGATCTGTGGAGCGGCGTCGGACTGGCGGCCACCTTCGCCGGCGGCTGCGACCGCGCCGCGCTGGGAACGTTGCGCCGGCACGCGGGCGCGTACCGGCCGCACCTGGCACAGGGAGCGGTTTTCGCAGCCCGCGCCCGGACGTTCTCGGCCGCGGTGCCGCCGCACACCGAGGACACCGTCGCCGTGCTGACCGGGCTCTCCGTCGCCGCCGCGTCGGCGCTCGCCGACGACGTCGCCGGCAACGGATTCCCGTCCCGCGGGGAGCCGGCGTACGAGGTGTGGCGTCAGCGGGTGCGAGCCCACTTCGACACGGAGCCGTCGGGCCCGACGGCGCACTGACTGTGACGCGGCGGGGATCCCCCGCCGCAGGAAGACGTTTGCCGCAAGCGAGCCGCGTGGGTACCCGGCCCGCTCGATCGGCGCTGACCACGTAAGGGGTACCAGTGGGTTTCATCGGTTCGCTGCGTCGCATCGTCCTGACGCCGGAGGTGCACAACACGTACGTGAGCGTGCGGGGCTTCCATGTGAAGTCACCGCAGGCGCAGGGACTCCTGGAGACGATCGGTCGGACGTTCCTCGAGGGCTACGGCGACGCGGCCGGGGCAGGGCGGGTGGCCGAGATCGAGCCGGCCCTCGAGCGGATTCCCGAGCGGTTCCGCGGATTCGGCTACGAGGGCGCGGCGATGGCACTGGCCATCCGCGACGCCCTGCCGTTCGGCGGCGGGAAACTGGAGGAGTTCCTCGCCGGCCCCGGCGACCGGCACGTCTACATGGCGTACGTCGGCATCGGGTGGGCGATGGCACGACTGCCCCGATTCCGGTGGCCCATGCTGCACACCCCGGACCCGCTGCTGCGCTGGCTCGCCCTCGACGGGTACGGATTCCACCAGGCGTACTTCCGTACCCGGCGGTACGTCTTCGAGCACTTCCAGCCGGAGCGGTTCCCGTGGCCGGTCGACGACGACACGGGCTACGCCAACCGCGCCATCGACCAGGGGATCGGCCGGGCGCTGTGGTTCGTCGGCGGCACCGACGTACTGCAGGTCACCCGACTCGTCGACGGGTTCGCCGAGTCCCGCCGGGCCGACCTGTACAGCGGCGTCGGCCTCGCCGCCACCTACGCCGGCGGCGCGGACGAGACGGAGCTGCGCGAACTCTGGCGCCGCGCCGGGGCATACCGCGCCCACCTGATCCAGGGCTCCGCGTTCGCCGCGGCGGCCCGGGTGCGCGCCGGGCTCGTGGTCCCGCACGTGGAGACCGCCACCCGCCTGTTCTGCGGGCTCCCGCCGGTCGAGGCGGCGGCGGTCACCGACCGCGCACGGCCTGGTCATTCCCTGCCCGGCGAGCCACCGGCGTACGAGATCTGGCGGAGCCGCATCCGGAAGACGCTCGCCATCGGCCGGTACGACCGCGCGTCGGACACCCGCTAGCACTGCGGTCGCGACCGCGACCAGATCGGAGATTCGCTCAACATGACGAGGATCGCCATCGTCGGCATGGCATGCAGGTATCCGGATGCGACCTCCCCGAAGGAGCTGTGGGAGAACTCCGTCGCCGGCCGGCGGGCCTTCCGCCGACTGCCCGACAGCCGGATGAGGCTCGCCGACTACTGGTCGGCCGATCCCGCCGCGCCCGACCGCTTCTACGCCCGCAACGCCGCCCTACTGGAGGGCTGGGAGTTCGACCGGATCGCGTTCAAGGTCGCGGGCAGTACGTTCCGCTCCACCGACCTGACGCACTGGCTGGCGCTCGACGTCGCCGCCGCGGCGTTGGCCGACGCCGGATTCCCCATGGGCGCGGGCCTGCCGCACGAACGGACCGGCGTGGTTGTCGGGAACAGCCTCACCGGTGAGTTCTCCCGCGCCAACCAGCTCCGGCTGCGGTGGCCCTATGTCCGCCGGGTGCTCGCCTCCGCGTTGACCGACGCGGACTGGAACGAGCAGCGCCTGGCGGACTTCCTCGACCGTGTCGAGGCCGACTACAAGCGGCCCTTTCCGCCCATCGACGAGGACACCCTCGCCGGAGCCCTCTCCAACACCATCGCCGGCCGCATCTGCAACCACTTCGACCTCCAGGGTGGCGGCTACACCGTGGACGGCGCCTGCTCCTCCTCACTGCTGTCGGTCATCACCGCCTGCCGTTCCCTGGTCGACGGCGACATCGACGTGGCGCTCGCGGGCGGGGTCGACCTCTCGATCGACCCCTTCGAGATCATCGGCTTCGCCAAGACCGGAGCGCTCGCCACCGGCGAGATGCGGGTGTACGACCGCGACTCGAGCGGGTTCTGGCCGGGTGAGGGCTGCGGGATGGTCGTGCTGATGCGGGAGGAGGAGGCACGGCGGGCCGGGCACCGCATCTACGCCACCGTGGCCGGCTGGGGGATCTCCTCCGACGGCAGGGGCGGCATCACCCGACCGGAGGCCGACGGCTACCGACTCGCGTTGCAGCGGGCGTACGCGAGGGCGGGGTTCGGGCTGGACACCGTCGCGTTGTTCGAGGGGCACGGCACCGGGACGAAGGTGGGCGACACGACCGAGCTGTCCGCCCTGTCCCAGGCACGGCGGAAGGCCGACCCGGACGCGGCTCCCGCCGTGATCAGCTCGATCAAGGCGATGATCGGCCACACCAAGGCGGCAGCCGGGCTGGCCGGCCTGATCAAGGCCACCATGGCGGTGCACCATGAGGCGTTGCCTCCGGCGCTCAGCTGCCCGCGACCGCACGAACTGCTCACCGCGCCCGACCGGGCCCTGCGGGTGCTCTCCGAGGCCGAGCCGTGGCCGGCCGACGCCCCGGTGCGCGCCGGCATCACCGCCATGGGCTTCGGCGGCATCAACACCCACGTGGTGCTGGACAAGCCGGGTGCCCGTCGACCGCGGCACCTGGACGCGCGGACGGTCGCACTCGCCGCAGGGGCACAGGACGCCGAACTGCTCGTGCTGGACGGCATGTCCTGGACGGCACTGCGGGAGCGCGTGGAGCAGGTCGCCGGGTTCGCCGGCGCCGCGTCGTACGCCCAGCTCACCGATCTGGCCGTGGCATTGCGGAACGACCTGCGTGACCTGCCGTACCGGGCGGCCGTTGTCGTCACCGCCCCCGAGGACGCCGAACACCAGCTCCGCCGCATCCTCGACGCCATCGACGCGGGGGAGACATCCCTGGCATCGGGACTGGACCGCGCGTTCCTCGGTCGGGTCGCTGGTCGTGGCCGGATCGGCTACCTCTTCCCCGGCCAGGGATCAGGCACCGGCGTCAGCGGCGGAGCGCTGCGGCGCCGGCTCCCGGCCCTGGACGCCGTGTACCGGCTCGCGGCGCTGCCGTCCGGCGGGGACACGGTAGCGACCGAGGTCGCGCAGCCCCGCATCGTCACCGGCTCCGTCGCCGGCCTGTCCGCGCTGTCGGCGCTCGGCATCGACGCCACCGTGGCGCTCGGCCACAGCCTCGGTGAGCTGACCGCGCTGCACTGGGCCGGCGTCATGGACGAGTCCACCCTGCTGCGGCTCGCCAGTGCGCGGGGCCGTGCCATGGCGCGGCACAGTGCGTCGGGCACGATGGCGGGGATCGCCGCCCCACCGGAGGTCGTCGCCCGGCTCGTCGGCGACCTCCCGGTCGTCGTCAGCGGATACAACGGCCCCGGCCAGACGGTCGTCTCCGGCGGGGTGGCCGCCGTCGAGGACGTCTGCCGCCGGGCCGTGGCCAGCGGCGTCACGGCGGTGCCGCTCGCGGTCTCCCACGCGTTCCACTCGCCGTTGGTCGCGCCGGCCGCCGACGCGTTCGCCGCCGAGCTGATCGGTGTCGAGCTCGGCACCGTCGACCGGCGCGTCGTCTCGACCGTCACGGGCGAGCTGCTGCCCGCGCCGACGGACGTGGTGTCACACCTGCACCGGCAGATCACCGAACCGGTCAGGTTCAGCCAGGCGGTCGCCGCCGCGGCCGAGGAGGTCGACCTCTTCGTGGAGGTCGGGCCCGGCCGGGTGCTCGCCGGTCTCGCCGCCGGCGTCACCGACGTCCCGGCGGTGTCGCTCGACACCGACGACGAGTCGCTGGCGAGCCTGCTGAGAGTGGTCGCCGCGGCGTACGTCCATGGGGCCGCCGAGATCCCCGAGCGGTTGTTCGAGGACCGCCTGGCCCGGCCGATCGACATCGGCGCGCCTGCCGCCGTCCTGAGCAGCCCCTGCGAGGCCGCCCCGCTCACCGACGCCACCGGGGGCCAGGGCGCCACCGTCGTGGAGCCCTCGGGCGCCCCCGCCGCCGCGGCGTGGGCGGTGGACCCGGTGCCGACGGACCCCGCAGCCGCTCCGGCGGAGGCGACGCTGGACCTGCTGCGTCGGATGGCCGCCGCCCGGGCCGAGCTTCCGCTGGAGATGGTGCGTCCGGACAGTCGCCTCCTCGACGACCTGCACCTGAGCTCCATCACCGTCGGGCACGTCGTCAACGAGGCGGCCGAGCGGCTGGGCGTGCCGGCGGCGCGTACCCCGATGAACTTCGCGACCGCGTCGGTCCGTGAACTCGCCGAGACGCTCGACGAGCTGCGGGCGAGCGCGGGGGAGGGCGCTGTGGAGGCGGCCCCGCCGGTGGCCGGAGCGGCCAGCTGGGCCAGGGCCTGGCGCGTCGACCTCGAGCCGGCGCCGGCGCCCGACCCGGTGGAGCCTGTCGGTGCCGGCCCCTGGCGCCGGTACGCCCGAGCGGACCACCCGTTCGCCGCCGCCCTCGCCGAGCGGCTGGAGAACGCCGAGGTGGGCGCCGGGGTGCTGGTCTGCCTGCCAGCGCAGTGCACGCCGGCCGACCTCGAACTCGCTCTGCACGGTGCGCAGGAGGCGCTGGCCGGCGACCCGGGCACGAGGTTCGTGCTCGTGCAGCACGGCCGCGGGGCGGCGGGTCTGGCCAAGACCCTGCGGCTGGAGGCGCCCCACCTGCGGGTGACGATCGTGCACCTGCCGCCCGCCGCCGACGGGGTGGACCACGTCGTCGAGGAGGTCCGCGGCACCGACGGGTACGTCGAGGCGTACTACGACCACGACGGGGTCCGGCGGCTGCCGACGCTGCGCGCCATGCCCGTGCGGCCCGACAGTTCCGACCTGCCCGTCGACGAGTCGGACGTGCTGCTCGTCACCGGCGGCGGCAAGGGGATCACCGCCGAGTGCGCGCTGGCGGTGGCCGTGGACACCGGGGCCCGGGTCGCACTCCTCGGCCGGTCGGATCCGGCGGAGGACGCCGAGTTGGCGGCGAACCTGGAGCGGTTGGCGCACCACGGCGTGACGGCGCACTACGTCCGGGCGGACGTCACCGACCCCGCCCAGGTCCGTGACGCGGTCGACGAGGTCCGCCGGGTACTCGGTCCGGTGACCGCCGTCCTGCACGGGGCGGGGATCAACGAACCGGCGGCGCTGGGGAACCTCGACGTCGCCGCGTTGCAGCGCGCCTTCGCCCCGAAGGTCGACGGGCTGCGGGCCGTGCTGGACGCCGTCGAGGCGCGGAACCTGCGACTGCTGGTCACCCTCGGCAGCATCATCGGCCGCGCCGGCCTGCGGGGCGAGGCGCACTACGCGACGGCGAACGAGTGGTTGGCCGAGCTGACCCGTGCGTTCGGCGCGGAGCATCCCGGGTGCCGCAGCGTGTGTCTCGAATGGTCCGTCTGGTCGGGCGTGGGGATGGGCGAGCGGCTGTCGGTCGTGGAGAGCCTGGCCCGCGAGGGTGTCACGCCGATCACCCCCACGCAGGGGGTCGAGCTGCTGCGTCGCCTGCTCACGGATCCTGCCGTGCCCCCCGTCGTGGTGATCAGCGGACGCACCTCCGGGATCGACACGATCGGCTACGAGCAGGTGCGGCTGCCGCTGCTGCGGTTCCTGGAGCGGTCACTCGTCCACTACCCCGGCGTGGAGCTCGTGACGGAGGTGGAGCTGAGCCCGGGCAGCGACCTGTACCTGCCGGACCACCGTCTCGACGGCAACCTGCTCTTCCCCGCGGTCCTCGGCATGGAGGCGATGGCCCAGGTGGCGTCGGCGCTCACCGGCCGGTCGTCGGTGCCCGTCATCGAGAACGCGGAGTTCCTCCGGCCGATCGTCGTACCGCTCGACGGCACGACCCAGATCCGCGTCGCCGCGGTCGTCACGGACACCGAGGTGGTGGACGTGGTGATCCACAGCAGCGAGACCCGGTTCTCCGCCGAGCACTTCCGGGCACGTCTGCGCTACGACGACGGACCTGCGCCCGACGGCCCGCCCGCTCCTGGCCCGGTCGGGCTACCGGCCGTGTCGCTGCGTCCGGCGGAGGACCTCTACGGCGACGTCCTGTTCCAGGGCGAGCGATTCCAACGGGTCCTGCGGTACCACCGGGCGGCGGCCCTCGAGGTCGACGCCGACCTCGCGATGGCGTCGGTGGACTGGTTCGCGCCCTTCCACCCGAGCACGCTGGTGCTCGGTGACCCCGGGATCCGGGACGCGCTCATGCACGGCAACCAGGTCTGCGTGCCGCACGCCACGTTGCTGCCGATCGGCGTCGACCGGATCCACCCCGCCGGCGGGCCGGTCGAGCCGGGCGAGTTCAGGTACTGCGCCATCGAACGCTGGCGTGACGGCGACACGTACGTCTACGACGTGGCGTTGCGGTCCGCGGGCGGGACCGTCGTCGAACGCTGGGAGGGGCTGCGCCTGCGCGCCGTCCGCAAGACGGACGGACAGGGGCCCTGGGCGCCCGCGCTGCTGGGCCCGTACCTGCAGCGCGCTGTCGCCGACGTGACCGGTGCCGGGATGGCTGTCGCCGTGGTGCCCGACGAGGAGTCGGCCGGCGGTGACCTCCGGGCGCTGCGCCGGTCGCGTTCTGCCCGGGCGTTGGCGCACGCCGCCGGACGGGTGATCCCGGTGCGGTACCGGAGCGACGGCCGGCCGGAGATCGACGGCGGTCAGGACGTGTCCTTCGCCCACGGGGCGGGGGTGACCGTCTGCGCGTTGGCGCCCTCGGTGGTCGCGTGCGACGTGGAGCCGGTGGCGTTTCGGTCGCCGGTCGAGTGGCGTGGCCTGCTCGGTGCGCACGCCGAGCTGCTGCCGTTGCTGACCGACCCGGAGACGGGTGAGGACCGGGACGTGGCGGCGACCCGTGTGTGGGTGGCGATGGAGTGCCTGCAGAAGGCGGGCGAACCGCCGGTCGCTGCCCTGACCGTCCTGCCGGTCGAGCAGCCCGGCTGGGTCGTCCTCAGTGCCGGGCGGTTTACCGTCGCGACCTTCGTCACGACGCTGCGCGACCGACCGGAACCGGTGGTGTTCGGCCTGTTGAGCAGGGAGGACCGATAGCATGTCGCGCTATTTCGAGTACCGGCACGTGGTCGGATTCGAGGAGACCAACCTTGTCGGCAACGTCTACTACGTCAACTACCTGCGCTGGCAGGGCAGGTGCCGGGAGTTGTTCCTCCGGGAACGGGCGCCCCAGGTGCTGGCCGACCTGCAGGCCGATCTGAAGCTGTTCACCCTGCGGGTCGACTGCGAGTTCTTCGCGGAGCTGGCCCTCTTCGACGAGCTGTCCATCAGGATGCGGCTGGTCGACCTCGCGCAGACCCAGGTGGAGTTCGGATTCGACTACGTGCGCCTGGACGCCACGGGCGCCGAGACACTGGTGGCCCGGGGCATGCAGCGGGTCGCCTGTATGCGCGGACCGAACACGCGGACCGTGCCGACGCGGGTGCCGGATCCGCTCGTCCGGGCGCTGACGCCCTTCACGGCCCGGGGGGACGCGTGATGGCCGCGCCGGACGGTGACCGGGGTGGCCTGCCGACGAGCGACGGGACGGACACCCGGCGCGCGCTGCGACGCGTCTTCGGCACCTTCGCCACCGGCGTGACGGTGATGACCGTCGGCGGGGACGAGCCGCACGGGATGACCGCCAACTCGTTCACGTCGGTCTCGCTCGACCCGCCGCTGGTGCTCGTCTGTGTCGACCGGACCACGATCATGCACCGCTTCCTCGAGACGGCGGCGTACTTCGGCATCTCGGTCCTCGCCGCCGGCCATGCGGGGCTCGCGCGCTACTTCGCCGACTCGCGCCGTCCGGTGGGACCGGCGGAGTTCGCGCAGGTCGCCACGATCGCGGGGGAGCGGACCGGGGTGCCGTTGATCCCGGACGCCCTCGCCTGGTTCGAGTGCGAGCAGTGGCGGCGCTACGACGGGGGAGATCACACGATCGTGGTGGGCCGGCTGCTGTCGACGGCCCTGCCCGGAGAGGACGAGGCCCTGCTGTTCCACCGGGGACGGCTCCGACCTGTCGGCCCCGACCTGGAGGTCCCGTCATGACGCTGCCGCACGACCGACTGCTGTCCCCGCCCGGTCCGCCCCGACGCGCCGCCCTGCGCATGCTGGCCGTCATGGCACGGGACCGGCTGGGCATGATCAGTGACGCCATCGCGCTGTACGGGGACGCGGTCCGGCTGCCCGTGGGGCACAAGAGCCTGCACATCTTCAACCGGCCCGACCACGCGAAGCACGTCCTGGCCGACAGCAGCGACAACTACCGCAAGGGGATCGGCCTGGTCCACGCGCGGCGGGCGCTGGGCGACGGCCTGCTGACCAGCGAGGGCGAGCTGTGGCGCAAGCAGCGCAAGGTGATCCAGCCGGCCTTCCATCCGCGGCGGATGGCGCGGCACGCCGACCTCATCGCCGTCGAGGCCGAGCAGCTGATGGACCGACTCCGGCAGTGGCGCGGCGACGACCCGGTCGACGTCGTGTCCGAGTTCACCGGGCTGACCCTGGGCGTGCTGGGCCGGACCCTGCTCGATGCGGACCTGAGCGCGTTCGGCTCCATCGGGGACGAGTTCGCCGCCGTGCAGGATCAGGCCATGTTCGAGCTCGCCTCGCTCGGATCGGTACCGACCTGGCTACCGCTGCGACGCCAGTTGCGGTTCCGCCGTGCCCGCCGCGAGTTGCAACGGGTGGTCGATCAGTTGGTCGAGCAACGGAAGGGCTGGGGGGACGGACATGACGACGTGCTGTCCCGGCTGGTCGCCTCCACCCGGACGGAGGCGGATCCGCGCGTGGCACGGCGCCGGCTCCGGGACGAGCTGGTGACGCTGCTCCTCGCCGGGCACGAGACCACGGCGAGCACCCTGGGCTGGACCCTGTACCTCATCGACAACGAGCCCGAGGTGCGGGAGCGGCTCCGTGAGGAGGCGGACCGGGTCCTCGGCGGCCGCCTGCCGACGTACGAGGACCTGCACCATCTCCGGTACAGCACGATGGTGGTCGAGGAGGCGATGCGGCTGTACCCGCCGGTGTGGCTGCTGCCGCGCATCTCCGTGGCGGCTGACGTGGTCGGCGGCTACCACGTGCCCGCCGGGTCCGACGTCGTGATCCTGCCGTACACCCTCCACCGGCACCCGGAGTTCTGGACGCGGCCGGAGCGGTTCGACCCGGAGCGGTTCGATCCGGCCCGGGTGCGTGAGCGGCCTCGGTACGCCTACATCCCCTTCGGTGCGGGACCACGCGTCTGCGTCGGCAGCAACCTCGGCATGATGGAGGCCGTGTTCGTGCTGGCCATGATCGCCCGGGAGTTTCGGCTCTCGACGCTGCCCCGTCACCAGGTCGTCCCGGAGCCGATGCTCTCGCTGAGGATCCGGGCCGGGCTGCCGATGCTGGTCAGCGGGGTGGGCGCGATGGCGTGACGACGCTCCTGTTCCTGGCGCAGCCTCAGCACCGCCTGCGGCGGCAGGTCGAGGAGCGAGAGCAGGGCCGGCGGGTCGAAGTCCCGCGGCGGGCGCACGGTCATCTCCGTCGCCTGGACGCTGCCGCCCCCGGCGATCCGGACCGGTCCGTACCGGGCCACCGCGGTGACCTGACCGATGTGGTCCGGGTCGTTCGCCGCGATGCTGCGGCCCCTCAGGGAGTGCGCGATGAGGTACCACGACCCGGGGGTGACCCCTGAGAGCTGGTACGGGCCGGGACGATCCATGACGGCCCAACTGGCCGGCCGTCCCTCGGCGATGGCGTCGGGGAACAGTCCGATGAAGATCGGCGCGGCGAAGCCCGGGCAGAACGTCCGTACCTCGCCGGTGATGGTGGCGCCCGCCCTCGCCGGGGTGGTCTGCTCCGTCGGCAGTGGTTGGGGATAGCGGTGGCGCCGGTACGCCGCGGGAGATATTCCGACACTGCGGTGGAACCGCGAGCTGAAGGTGCCGAGGCTGGTGTAGCCGACCGACGTGCTGATTGCCGCCACCGTCAGCGAGGTGCTGATGAGCAACCGTTTGGCCTCCTGGATACGGATGGCCGCGAGGAACCGGCCCGGTGATATGCCGGTGAGTCGCCGGAAGAGCCGCGAGAAGTGATATCGGCTGAACATGGCCGCGGTCGCCAGGTCGTCGATCGTCAGGGGCTCGGCGAGCCTTTCCCGCATGGTCCACAACGCACGTCTTACGGCAATTTCGCCTATCAGCATTGCGCCCTCTTCCCAGTGTCGGGGCGCGGTGTTGTCCGACTGCGTCGACAACGCCGCCCGACAGAGTATTTGTATATTAAAAGTGCCTATTAAATTTAGGGTTGTCGTTCTTGATCAAGAACTTGCCGCTAGATGTTATCGCCCGGAAATCGTTCCGGCAACCATGTGTCCGGTTTTCGATCGGCACAGCGTCGACGAATCGTCACCGACAGTGATGGATAGTTGCGCTATCTGCCCCACGAGACTGTTTCCGGTTAGTCGCTGCCAAAAGCGACGGAAGCGGTACGGCTGTGCGGCCCAGGCTGCGGCGTCGGATGCCCGGGTGGCCCGACGGGGCCGGGGGGCCGATACCGGCGGTGAGAATGGCCGTGGCGGCGGGGGAGACTGCTGAGGCGAGGAGGGCGTGCCCACCATGCGGACGCAGCGGGCGAAACAGCGAATACGCGCTCTTCCTATCGAGCTACGCGAAACGGACGCATGGTGTTGATGACGATGAGGATTCGGGAGTTGAGTAGTCGGTCCGGCCTCCCGGTGCCGACCATCAAATTCTATCTGCGGGAGGGGCTTCTTCCGCCAGGCCAGGCGACCGCCGTCGGCCGGCAGCTGTACTACGGCGAGCACCACCTGTCGCGGCTGAGTCTGATCCGCATGCTGACCGTCGTCGGCCGGATGAGTCTGGCCTCGGTCCGGGAGGTCCTCCAGGCGGTCGACAATCGGGGGCTGCCCCTCGCCGGGCTCTACGCGGTGGTCACCGAGGCGCTGTTCGCCGAGGACAGCCTGAACCTCGTGCCCGAGCGGCGCGGCGCCGCGGACCGGGTCGACTCCTTCGTGGACGGACTGGGCTGGCGGGTGGCCGACACGTCACCCGGCCGGCAGACGCTGACGCGGGTGCTCACCGCCCTCGAACGGTTGAGCGGTGACGTCGAGGTGGACATCTTCGTTCCGTACGCCGAGGCCGCGGTGCGTCTGGCGGCTCTGGAGGCCGCGTCCATGCCGGGGAGCCTGGACTCGGAGCGGGACGCGGCAACCCTGGTCGCGCGGGCGGTCCTGTTGGAGGCGGCGATGGCGGCGCTGCGCCGAATGGCGCGCGAGCATCTGGTCGGGGTGGCGGGCCGGCTCGGCGCCTGAGCGCGGTGGTGAGCCGGACGGTCGCCGTGCCCGGGCCGCCACCGGCGCTGGCGGCGGTCGGGGACCCGCTGGCGGCGCCGCCGGCCGGCGATGGGGCGCCGCGAGCCACGACGGCATCGTGCGAGAAGACTCTGGTCGGTTTCTTCGGCCATGATGTTGTTGGTTCGGGCCCACTCCGATAATGCGGTTCGCCGATTGTCGGGCGCCGCGCCTCTCGTTTCTCCCCGGAAGGAGAACCGTCCCCCGTGGAATAGGTGGACGGCTCGCCGACGATCACCGCCGACAACGCGGCCGACACGCGGAACTGCTTTGGTGGCCGTGGCGAAGGTCCTCGTGCGTCGAACGGGACGGGCGGCGGTGGTCTCGAACCGTCGCAATTCGGCGCAGCGCGCGATGTCGTCGTACCGGCGCTGCCTATTCCGAGGGGGAGCCGTTGGCACCGCAACCGGTTGGCGTTCTGCGCCGACTAATACCCGCGCTCATGGTGCTCGTTCTGTTAGCCGGCTCATATGCCGTCGCCCGCCTGCCTTCAGCGTCGGAGGCGGACCGGGCGAGGCTGGCGTCGCAGTTCGAGTTCACGGAGCTGCCCATCATCCTGCCGCCCGGGCTGCCCGTGCGCACTGTCCGCGCCGTCAACCCGCAGTATGACCACATCCGGTCATGGGTCTCCTCCGTCGGCGCCGCCGTCGCGATCAACGACCTGGACGGTGGCGGCGTGGCCAACGACATGTGCCTGGTCGACACCCGCAGCGACAGCGTGATCGTCACGCCCGCGCCCGGTAGCGGGAACGTCTACCAGCCCTTCGTGCTCGACCCCGCGCCGCTGCCGGTGCACTCGGCGATGGCGCCGATGGGGTGCGTACCCGGTGACTTCAACGAGGACGGCTGGACCGACCTCCTCGTCTACTACTGGGGCCGGACCCCGGTCCTGTTCATGCACCGCGGTGGACGGGTCGCCCTGAGCCCGGGCAGCTTCCTGCCGACCGAACTCGTCGGCCAGCGTGGCAACGGCAACGGCAACGGGGAGTACGACGGGCAGCTCTGGAACACCAATGCCGTCTCCGTCGCGGACTTCGACGGGGACGGACACGTCGACCTCGGGATCTTCAACTACTTCCCCGACTCCCGTGTGCTCGACCCGGAGGGGCTGGCGGGCGTCCAGATGAACCACTCGATGTCACACGCCCGCAATGCGGGCGGCGCCCACATCCTGCGGTGGACCGCCGCCAGCGGGGGGCAGCGCCCGTCGGTCACGTACGAGGAACAGAAGGCCCTGGACCCGGCGGTGGCCACCGGCTGGACGCTGGGGGCGGCCTCGGCCGACCTTGACGGCGATCTCCTGCCCGAGCTGTACCTGGCCAACGACTTCGGTAACGACCGCTTCTTCCACAACCGGTCGGTCCCCGGGCGGATCCGGTTCGAGCTCGTCGAGGGTGAGCGTGATCCCTTCACGCCGAAGTCGCTGGTCCTCGGCCACGACTCGTTCAAGGGCATGTCCATCGAGTTCGGTGACCTGGACGGCAGCGGGCGCTTCGATGCTTTCGTCAGCAACATCACGACGTCCTGGGGGCTCGAGGAGAGCACGTTCGTCTGGCGCAACACGGCCGCCAGTCCGCAGGCGGCCGGGTCGATGATGCGCGACGGCAGAGCCCCGTACGAGAACGTGGCAGCCGACCGTAACCTCGCCTGGTCGGGCTGGGGCTGGGACGCGAAGATGGCGGACTTCGACAACAACGGCGCCGTCGAGGTCGTGCAGACCAACGGCTTCGTCAAGGGCAGCCTGAACCGCTGGGCCTGGCTGCAGGAGTTGGCGATGGCCAACGACCTGATGCTGCGGGATCCCGCGATGTGGCCCAACGCCGGACCGGGCGACGACATCGCCGGCTCCCAGCCCGTCGCGTTCTGGGTGCCCGAGGGCAACGGCCGGTACGTCAACGTCGGCAGCGAGCTCGGCATGACGGACGACACCCCGAGCCGCGGCGTCGCCGTCGCGGACGTCGACGGCAACGGCAGCCAGGACTTCGCCGTCGCACGGCAGTGGGGACCTCCCACCTTCTACCGCAACACCACCGGCGATCTCGGCGATTTCATCGGCCTGCGGCTGTACCGGCCCGCCGCCGCCGACGACGCGCTCGGCACTCCCGCCTACGGCGCCCAGGTCCGCGTCCGGACCGCGGACGGCCGGATCCGCCTGGCCCAGCTCGACGGGGGTGGCGGGCACTCCGGGAAACGTAGCTTCGAGATCGTGGTCGGACTCGGCGAGATCGGCGACCAGCCGGTCTCGGTCGAGGTGACGTGGCGAGACCTCGACGGCGTCGTCCACGCCCAGACGCAGGAGATGACCCGCGGCTGGCACAGCCTGATGCTCACGGATCAGGTGCGGGAGGTGAGTGGGCGATGAGCACGCGGTCCATCGACAGGCCCGTCGGCTCGGCGGGCCCGCGACGCACCGGCGGTGACCCGCCGGCGCCGAACCCTCCGACCTCCGCGGTGCCCCGGGATCCGCGCTACATCGCACTACGCAACTTCGCGATCTCGATGACCGTCTTCAACGTCCTCGGCTACACCGTCCTCGGCTTCGAACAGCCGTGGACCTGGCCCATCTTCGCGCTCCTGGTCGGCTACTCGGCGGAGATCCTGATCGAGTGGGTCACCGCTGCCGCGCACCGGCGTCGACCGGAGTTCGCCGGTGGCGGGCTGCGGGGGATGTACACGTTCCTGCTGCCGACACACATCACCGCCCTCGCCGCCAACATGCTCCTGTACGCCAACGACCGCTTCTGGCCCATCGCATTCGCGGTCCTCGTCGCGATCGGTCAGAAGGCACTGCTCCGTGCGCCCATCAACGGGCGGATGCGGCACTTCATGAATCCGTCCAACCTCGGCATCTCGGCGGCGCTGCTGGTGTTTCCATGGGTGAACGTCGCCCCGCCGTACCACTTCACGGAGCACGTCCCCGACGCGATCAGCATCGTCATCCCGCTCGTCATCATCACCTCCGGCACGGTCCTCAACGCCCTGCTGACCAAGAAGGTGCCGCTCATCCTCGGATGGGTGGGCGGGTTCGTCATCCAAGCGCTGGTCCGGCACTGGACGCTCGACGTGGCGCTGTGGGGCGCGCTGGTGCCGATGACCGGGGTGGCCTTCGTCCTGTTCACCAACTACATGATCACCGATCCCGGCACCACGCCGACCAAGGGCTGGAACCAGTTCGCCTTCGGCTCCGGCGTCGCCGCGGTCTACGGGATCCTGATCGCCTTCAACGTCGTCTACACGCTGTTCTTCGCTGTCACCATCGTCTGTCTCGTCCGGGGCGTGATGTGGTGGATCATCTGGCTGCGTCGCCCCGCGGGCAGTCGGGCGAGTGCGGCCGGGAGCGTACCGGTGGGTGCGCCTGGGAGGGCATGACGTGACGGCCGGCGGCGGAGCCCGGCCGGCCCCATCGCCTTGGCGGCTCGCGAGCGGCCGGCGCCTGACGCCGGCCGCTCGTGGGTTGTCGGCCTGCGAGCTGCCAGTCGGCCTGCGGGCCGCCTGGTGGCCACGCCCGGTCGCCTCGGCGCGGGCGACCGGGCGTGGCCGTGGCGTGCCTGCCTCCTCGCTACGGCAAGGCGGGCTATGGCATTTGCCGCCGGCGTGCTGTCTAATAGGACGTTCGGCCCTCGTCACGATCTGTCATCGAGCTGTGGCTGAACGTCAGTTGCGCTGAGTGGCGAGTCAGTGGCCCGTACACGTCGCGTTAACACTATCCGTCACCAGTTAACAGGCTGCCGCATGCTTCGTCGTCGATTCGACTTTACGGAGCGTCCACGCGGCGCGGCCACTGTCGGTGACGATTCTCGGTGGTGTTGGCCCCGCCCATGGCGCATGCGCGGCCCCGCAGTCGGGGATGCAATTACTCAAGGAATGCGCAACAGGCGTGATTCTGCGCACGGAACCTTTCTTCAAGCGTGCGGGATTGACAGCACTTTTCAAGATGCCGCGCCCTTCCCGTCCCGAGAGGATTACCGCAATCGCAGGTCGAGGACGTGCGGAGTTCGAAGAGGGAGTGAACGTGCCAGATGGTGGTCACATGTCGACATTCGACACGGTCTCCCGGCCTGCTCCGCCTCGTTCTGGGCGGTCGGGTCGGCAGGTGAGACTGTCCGAAGGGTAGTCATCCGCAAGGTTGGCCGGGCGGGCCGGATGTCCCGTTCCCGGTGCACCTGCGGTTGACCGCCGACGAGGTGCGGCACGTAGCCCTCGGAAACCGGGATCAGTGAATTCCGGGCCATTTCTCGGAATGCGTCCGGGGGTGTTTTCGCGCCCTTTTGATGATGGCGACATCGTGGCGTCGTAGGCCTGGGAGACGTGATGAACAATCATTTCGTTGATGCTGTCGAGCGTTCCATAGTCCTGATGCATGAGAACCTCGGTGAGCAGCTGACGGTGGACGACATGGCGCGTGCCGCCATGTTCAGCAAATTCCACTACACTCGGGTCTTTCAGAGGATCACCGGCGTTTCTCCGGGTCGATTCCTGTCGGCCCTGCGGCTCCAGCGTGCGAAGACGTTGCTGCTGTCGACGTCCATGAACGTGGCCGACATCAGCGTGCACGTCGGATACAACAGCGTGGGCACGTTCAGTTCCCGCTTCACCCGCAGCGTCGGCGTCTCGCCGATCGAGTACCGCCGTTGCGGAGGGGCGGTGCCTCGCCTCGGGGCGACAAAGCCCGAACTCGGCGCCGAATCCGCCGACGGCGTGGTGTCCGGAGTGATCTCGGCCTGCTCACCGGTGGCGCTCGACGCGATCTTTCTGGGCCTCTTCAAGAGTCGGATACCCGAGGGGCAGCCGACGAGTTGCGCCATGTTGTCGGGGCCGGGGCGGTTCGTGCTCGACAGGGTTCCCGAGGGCACGTGGTATCTGCTCTGCCACGGTGTGGGGCCGGGGCGGGGCGCTGGCGGCGACGATGACGACGTCTCCCAGTTCGGCAGCCACGGCCCCTTCCGGATCGGACCGGAGCAGAAGAGCCTGGATGTCGTCGTACGGCTCGGTCCCGCCCGCCTCTGCGACCCACCGATGCTGCTCGCACTTCCCGACCCCCGCACCATCGCACCGGTCCGCCGATCCGGATGGGGGAGGGCCCTCGGCCGTGCGGCCTGACGGCACGGGCACCCCGCGCCGTCGGTGGCGCGCCCGGTGAGGGTCCCGGAGCGTCGCCGCCGCAACGCGGGAGATGAGGCCGTCCGGCCGGCCGTGCGATGGTGGCGTGACCATGATCGAGACTCTTCGATGACTTCCGCTGCCGCTGCGGACGAGCCGCGGCGGCGCGCACCCCCTGTCCGGCTCTGCGAGCCGAACGTCCACAAGGAGGCATGAGTTGACCAACGACCAACCCGGACGTGCCGAGGTGCTCCGCCGAGCATCCGAGCTCGTCCCGACCCTGCGGAAGTTCTCGACGTGGAACGAGGAGAACCGGCGGGTGCACGACGAGGCCGTCGCCGCCCTGACCGACGCCGGCATCTTCCGGCTGCGCACGCCGACGCGGTACGGCGGCTACGAGTGCGACACCCGTACGCTCGTCGACGTCGCCGCGACGCTCGCCCGGGGGGACGGATCGACCGCCTGGACGGCCTCGGTCTACTGGATTCCGACCTGGATGGCGTCTCACTTCCCGGACCATGTCCAGGATCAGGTTTTCGCCAGTCCCGACGCGCGCATCTGCGGAACGCTCAGCCCCAGTGCGATGGCCGCCCCGGCGGAGGGTGGGATCGTCGTCAACGGCAAGTGGGGCTTCATCACCGGCGCCCTGCACAGTCGGTGGCAGGTGGTCATCGCGGTGCTGGTCGCGCCGGAGGCCGAGCCCATGCCCGTCATCGCGCTGGTCCCCACCGCGGACCTGCACATCATCGACGACTGGCACACGTCGGGGCTGAAGGGCACCGGCAGCGTCAGCACGGTCGCCCAGGACGTCTTCGTGCCGCAGGACCGCTTCCTGCCGCTGGGCGCGGTGCTGCAGGGGCAGGGCGCGTCGCAGGCCAACGCCGCCAGCGGGATCTACCAGGTGCCGCTGCTTCCGGTGGCCTCCGCGTCGTCGGTGGGTGTCGCGCTCGGCCTCGCCAAGGCCGCCATGGACGTGTTCACCCAGCGGCTCGATGATCGCAAGATCACCTACACCGACTACGCCAGCCAGCGCGAGGCGCCCATCACGCACCTCCAGCTCGCCGAGGCGGCCATGCTGATCGACGAGGCGGAGTTCCACGCGCACCGGCTCGCCGGAACCGTGGACCGGAAGGCGGCCGAGCGGGCGGAGTGGACGATGCCGGAGCGGGTGCTGGCGCGGGCCGACATGGGCGCGGCCGTCCGACGCTCCCAGGAGGCGGTCGAGGTCCTGGCCAACGCCAGCGGCGGCTCCTCCATCTACCTCGACAACCCGATGCAGCGTATCCGCCGGGACATCCAGGCGCTGAGCATGCACGCGCTCATGCACCCCGACACCAACGCGGAACTGTACGGCCGCCTGCTCAGCGGGCTGGGGCCGAACACCCTCTACGTCTGACCAACACGGTCCACAACAGCAGGAGGAGACCATCGTGTCCGCAACCAGCCAGAGTTTCCGTGCCAGCCCGGCCGACCACGCCGCGATCGCGGCACTACCGAGCAGGATCGTGGCGGCGTGGGCCGAGCACGACGCCGAGGCCTTCGGGGCGGTCTTCGTCGAAGACGGCACCATGATCCTGCCGGGCCTGTTCCTGACGGGCCGCGACGCCATCGTCGCCTTCATGCGGGAGGCGTTCGCGGGCCCGTACCAGGGCACGCGAGTCACGGGCCAGCCCGTCAACGTCCGCTTCCTCGACGGCGAGGTCGCCATCGTGCTCACCGAGGGTGGTGTGCTCGCGCCCGGCGAGACGACCGTCGCGAAGGAACGCGCCGTCCGCGCGTCCTGGCTGATGGTGAAGCGCGACGGCGCCTGGCTCCTGGCCGCCTATCAGAACAGCCCCAGCGAAGGCGCCTGACGGCGCTCCAGCCACAGCCACCGCGCGCTTCTCGGTCCAGGCCGGGATCCGCGCGGTGGCTGTCCGCTGCACGTCGGCGTGCGACATCGCGGCGGACCGCAGCGCGGCGTTCGACGCCGGCGCGGGCCACCGCGCCGGGCTCCCGGAAGGCCGTCCCGACACGCGAAGAGGGGGCGGCTGCCGCCCGCCCCCTCGTGCACCTGCCGACACCAGTCATCTACTGCCGTCAGGGCTACTTCTATTGAAGTAGATCAATCGTGCCGGTTCACCTTCCACAGTGCGGGACCCGAGCCCGTGCCGGGCGACGCACGCCGCGACCGCGGCGTCGACCTCGACCGAGCGCCGAGACCTCCGGGCACGGGGGGAGGTGTCGGCGCCGCGTCGTGATGGCAGGGTCGCCTCAGGCGCGCTGACGGTGCCACGGGCCACGCGGTGGACCAGCCCGAGCCGTCCCACAAGCGCCGCGAGGAGACCTCGGAGGAACGATGGACGCCACGTCACGCAGAGCTGGCTCCGCCGCCTGGCGGGACGCTGACCGGTCCGACGTGACCGGCCCCAGCCGGCGCCGCGCGCGGGCAATCACCGTGCGCCCGGCCGGGCGGACCGGACGTGGGCTCCAGGAGGGCCGGCGGTGACCTCGGCGGCGTACGACGTCGAGCGGGTGCGAGCCGACTTCCCGATACTGGGCCGCCAGGTCAACGGGCGCAAACTCGTCTATCTGGACTCGGCCAGCAGTTCCCAGGCGCCCAGGCAGGTGCTCGACGCGCTGCATCGGCACCACCGCGGGCACCACGCCAACGTCGGACGCGCCTCGCACACCCTGGCGGCACAGGCCGGCGCCGCCTACGAGGCCGCCCGGGCGAGGGTGGCCGCGTTCGTGGGCGCCCGGACCGAGGAGCTCGTCTTCACCCGGAACGCGACCGAGGCGATCAACCTCGTGGCACACGCCTTCGTCCCCCGAGACTCCCGACAGCCGGGAGACCCCCGGTTCCGGCTGGGACCCGGTGACGAGGTCGTCGTCACCGAGATGGAGCACCACTCGAACCTCGTGCCGTGGCAGCTGCTGTGCCGGCGCACCGGAGCCACCCTGCGGTGGATCCCCCTGACCGGGGACGGGCACCTGGACCTGTCCTGTCTCGAGACGGTGGTCAACGCGCGGACGAGGCTGGTCTCCTGGGTGCACGTGTCGAACATCCTCGGCACCGTCAACCCGACCCGCGAGATCGTGGACCGGGCTCGTGCGGTCGGCGCGCTGACGCTGCTGGACGGGTCCCAGTCGGTCCCGCACCGCCCCGTCGACGTCGGGGCGCTCGACGTGGACTTCCTCGCCTTCACCGGGCACAAGATGTGCGGGCCGACCGGAATCGGCGCGTTGTGGGGGCGGGGAGAGTTGCTCGACGCCGTACCGCCGCTGCTCGCCGGCGGCGGCATGGTGGCGGGCGTCGAGCTGGCGGAGTCGACCTTCCTGCCGGTCCCGGCGAGGTTCGAGGCGGGCACGCCGCCCATCGTGCAGGCGATCGGGCTCGGCGCGGCGGTGGACTACCTCGGCGCGGTCGGCATGGCAGCCGTACGTCGTCACGAGCGGGACCTCACCGCGTACGCCTTGGGTGTTCTCGACGGGGTGAAGGGCCTGCGGATCCTCGGGCCAGGGAATCCGGCGGACCGTGGGGGAGTCATCTCCTTCGTTCTCGACGGCTTCGAGCCCGCCGAGGTGGGCCGGTACCTGGACCTGCATGGCATCCAGGTGCGCGTCGGCCGGCACTGCGCGGCCCCGGTCTGTCGGCGGTACGGCCTGTCGGGCACGGTCCGTGTGTCGCTTCATCTCTACAACACCCGCGCCGAGATCGACTTCCTGGCGGCCGTCCTGCTGGGCATGGGCAGCGGTCGCTGACCCCACCGGGCCGCCGGCGGTGCCGCCGCACAGCGAGAGGTGCCGGCAGCCCGATGCCGTCGTGATGATTGATCCACGATGCGGATCCGGATCCGGTGCAGGCACCGGTCCGGCGGCAGAAAAGGCTGGGGACGCGATGGGCGAGATGTGCCGGATACCGGGTGGTGCGTTCCGGCAGGGGAGTCCGGACTGGGTGATCGACTGGCTCGAGGCGGCCGACCAACCGCTGCCCCGGCTGTGGTTCGCCGACGAGACACCGCAGGTGACCACCGTCGTCAAGCCGTTCCGCATCGACCGGTTCCCGGTCACCGTCGGCGAATACGCCCGGTTCGTGCGGGACACCGGCTACCGGACCGAGGCGGAGCGGCGGGGCTTCGGCCTGGTCTACACGGAGCAGGGCTGGATCGAGCGCGAAGGGGTCACCTGGTGTGCTCCGGGCGGCCCGGGCACCGGAGGTCCCGACTTCGACGACCATCCCGTCGTCCACGTCTCGTGGCGTGACGCGAACGAGTTCGCCCGCTGGTCCGGTCGGCGGCTGCCCACGGAGGCCGAGTGGGAGTTCGCCGCCCGGGGACCCGACTTCCGGATCTGGCCCTGGGGCGACGAGTGGGACGTCGAAGCCGCCAACACCGCGGAACTGCACGCCGGCCCGCTGCACTCGTTGTCGGCGTGGCAGCAGTGGTGGCGGGCCGAGTGCGAACGGATCGGGCCGGTTCCCCGTACGTCCCCCGTCGGGTCCTTCCGTGGTCGTGGCGACAGCCCTTTCGGCTGTGCGGACATGGCCGGCAACGTCTACGAGTGGACCTCGACGCTGTCGCGCCTCTACGACGACAGCACCCGGTGCGACCCGACGGTGCGGATGGCGATGGGCAGGTACCGCGTCATCCGTGGCGGCTCGTGGATGAACTTCCGCTACCAGGTCAGGTGCAGCGAGCGCATGCACGGGGACCCGGATGGCTGGTCCAGCTTCGCGCACGGCTTCCGCTGCGCCTCCGACGTCTGAATTCGAGGAGACACATGGTCAGAATCGTGGTGCCCGCCGTCTGGACCCCGCAGGGCCGGACCGATTTCGAGGGCACATCCGGCCCGCTGGACGACGTCGTCCGGGAGTTCGCCGCGCGTCACCCGGAGTTCGGTCGGCGGCTGCTCGACGCGGACGGCGAGCCGCTGCGCTATCTCAACATGTGCGTCGACGACGAGATGATCCCCCGGCACCAACGGGCCGCCGCCACGGTCGGGCCCGATGCTGTCGTGACCATCATCGCGCCGATGGCGGGTGGCTGATGACGTCCGCGGAAACACCTGGGCCGCCGCGGACGGGCGCGGGCACGGTCCCGCGCCGGGTGGTCATGCAGGCGTACGGCGACCCGGCGGTCCTGACCGTCCGCGACACCGACCTTCCCCAGGTGTCGGCGGGTGACGTCCTCGTCCGCGTCGCGGCCGCGGGTGTCAACGTCGTGGACCTGTACCAGCGCAGTGGCGTCTACCCGGTGTCCCTGCCCTTCACCCCTGGATTCGAGGGGAGCGGAACGGTGGTCGCGGTCGGCGCGGGCGCCACCGGTGTCGCGGTCGGGGACAGGGTCGCGTGGATGGGGCAGCCGGGTTCGTACGCGACCCACTGCCTGCTACCGGCGGCACGGCTGGTGCCCGTGCCCGACGGGTTGAGCCTCACCGACGCGGTGGCAGCCCTTGTCCACGGCATGACGGCGCATCTACTGACCACGGACGTGTACGCGCCGTCCGAGGGCGCCGTGTGTCTGGTGCACTCGGCCGCCGGCGGCGTCGGCGGGATGCTGTGCCAGTTCGCCGCACGGCGCGGTGCGACCGTCATCGGCACGGTCTCCCGCGACGACAAGGCGTCGGCGGCGCTCGAAGCCGGCGCCCACCATGTGATCAACTACAGTCGCACGTCGTTTCCCGCCCAGGTCCGCGAGCTCACCGCAGGACGGGGCGTCGACGTGGTGTACGACGCCGTCGGACGGGACACCTTCACCGACGGGCTCGCCTGCCTTCGGCCGGGTGGCACGTTCGTGCTCTACGGCCAGGTCAGCGGAGCGGTCGATCCGGTCGACCCGCAGCTGCTCAACTCGTACGGATCGCTGTTCCTCACCAAGGTGTCGCTCAGTCACTACGACCGCACCCCTGAGCAGACGCGCCGCCGCGCCGCGGCGGTGTTCGACGACGTGGTCGCCGGACGGCTGCGCGTACGGGTGCACGCCACCTTCCCGCTCGACGCCGCGGCCGCGGCCCACGACGAGTTGGCGTCGCGTCGTACGCGCGGCAAGATCCTGCTTCTGCCTTGACCTCGGCGTACGGGCAGGCCGGTCCGCCGGCCTGCCC
>NZ_JBFAVI010000021.1:0-66357 GCF_040679695.1 Micromonospora sp. NPDC052213 | reverse complement strand
CAGGACGCCGCCCTCTCAAGGCGGTAGCGCCGGTTCGAATCCGGTCGGGGCTACAACACGAATGGTCCGCCTCGCTCCGGCGAGGCGGACCATTTCGCTGTTCCAGCCCCCACCCGCTCCAGCCATCCCGGCTCCCGGCTCCCGGTCGTGGCCCGGCTCCCGGCGGCCCGCTCGGGCTCTCGGCGCCGCCCGGATCCACGGCTCCCCGCCCGGCTCCCGGCGGCCCGCCCGCCTTCCAGGCCCCGGCCCGGAAGACCGCCGGCGGGGGTGGGTCAGAGGCCGGAGAGGCGTTGGCCGGCCCGGACGACGGCCATGGCGTGGCGTTCGCCGGGGCGGCGGCCGAGGCGTTCGATCGGGCCGGAGACGCTGATCGCGGCGATGACCCGGCCGGTGCGGTCGCGGATCGGCGCCGAGATGCTCGCCACACCGGCCTCCCGCTCGGCGACGCTCTGCGCCCAGCCGCGGCGGCGTACCTCGGCGAGGGTGCGGCCGGTGAACTTCGACCGGGGCAGCAGCGGCATCACCGCCTCCGGCGGCTCCCACGCGAGCAGGATCTGGGCCGCCGAGCCGGCCGTCATCGGCAGCACCGAGCCGACCGGCACGGTGTCCCGCAGGCCGCTGGCCCGCTCGGCGGCGGCCACGCAGATCCGCTCGTCGGCGCGGCGCAGGTAGAGCTGCGCGCTCTCGCCGGTGGCGTCGCGCAGGGCGGCCAGCAGCGGCTCCGCCGCCGTCAGGAGCACGTCCGGCGCGGCGTTGGCGAGCTCACCCAGGCGCGGGCCGGGGCGCCAGCGGCCCTGGGTGTCCCGGACGAGCATCCGGTGGATCTCCAGCGCCTGCGCCAGCCGGTGCGCGGTCGCCCGGGGCAGCTTGGTGCGTTCAACGAGTTCGGCCAGGCTGGCGCCGTCGACGCAGGCGGCCAGAATGACCACCGCCTTGTCGAGAACGCCGACACCGCTCATACTGTGTCCCACAAGCCGAAATTTACCTCCCAGAATTTAGGATGTCCAGATGGTGGGAGTCACTACTACCGAGCCGAGGACCCTGGCCGAGAAGGTCTGGGACGCGCACGTCGTACGGGCCGCCGAGGGCGAGCCCGACCTGCTCTTCATCGACCTGCACCTGCTGCACGAGGTGACCAGTCCGCAGGCCTTCGACGGGCTGCGCCTCGCCGGCCGCCGGGTGCGCCGCACCGACCTCACGCTCGCGACAGAGGACCACAACACCCCGACCGGGTACGCCGACCCGTCGTTCCGGGAACGGCGTGGCGACCTGCTCACCATCGCCGACCCCACCTCGCGTACGCAGATCGAGACGCTGCGCCGCAACTGCGCCGAGTTCGGCGTGCGGCTGCACCCGCTGGGCGACGCCAACCAGGGCATCGTGCACGTCATCGGCCCGCAGCTCGGCGTCACCCAGCCCGGCATGACCATCGTGTGTGGCGATTCGCACACCGCCACCCACGGCGCGTTCGGGGCGCTCGCGTTCGGCATCGGCACGAGCGAGGTCGAGCACGTGCTGGCCACCCAGACGCTGCCGCAGAGCCGGCCGAAGACGATGGCGGTGAACGTGACGGGGCAGCTCGCCCCCGGGGTCACCGCCAAGGACCTGGTGCTCGCGCTGATCGCCCAGGTCGGCACCGGCGGCGGTCGCGGCCACATCGTCGAGTACCGCGGCGAGGCGATCCGGTCGCTGTCCATGGAGGGGCGGATGACCATCGCGAACATGTCGATCGAGTGGGGCGCCAAGGCCGGCATGATCGCGCCCGACGAGACCACGTTCGCGTACCTGAAGGGGCGGCCGAACGCCCCGCAGGGCGCCGACTGGGACGCGGCGGTCGCCTACTGGCGGAGCCTGCCCACCGACGAGGGCGCGACCTTCGACGCCGAGGTGACCCTCGACGCCAGCGCGGTCACCCCGTTCGTCACCTGGGGCACCAACCCGGGTCAGGGCGCGCCGCTGGGCGCGTCGGTGCCGGACCCGGAGGAGTTCGTCACCGACGCCGAGCGGACCGCCGCGCGCCGCGCGCTGGAGTACATGGACCTGCGCCCCGGTACCCCGCTGCGCGACCTCGCGGTCGACGTGGTCTTCGTCGGCTCCTGCACCAACGGCCGGCTGGAGGACCTCCGGGCCGCCGCCGACGTGCTGCGCGGGCACCGGGTCGCCGACGGGGTGCGGATGCTCGTCGTGCCCGGCTCCGCCGCCGTCCGCGAGGCGGCCGAGGCGGAGGGGCTGGACAAGGTCTTCACCGACGCCGGGGCCGAGTGGCGCTTCGCCGGCTGCTCGATGTGCCTGGGCATGAACCCGGACACGCTCTCCCCGGGGCAGCGCTCCGCGTCCACCTCCAACCGCAACTTCGAGGGCCGCCAGGGCCGGGGCGGACGCACCCACCTGGTCTCCCCGCCGGTCGCCGCCGCCACCGCCGTGGCGGGCCGGCTGGCCGCTCCCGCCGACCTGTAGAAGGGCACACCGCAGATGGAGAGGTTCACCACCCACACCGGCACCGCCGTGCCGCTGCGCCGTTCCAACGTGGACACCGACCAGATCATCCCCGCCGTGTACCTCAAGCGGGTGACCCGGACCGGTTTCGCGGACGGCTTGTTCAGCGCCTGGCGCGAGGACCCCGAATTCGTGCTCAACGATGCGGCGTATTCCGGTGCGTCGATTCTCGTGACCGGTCCGGAGTTCGGCACCGGCTCCTCCCGGGAGCACGCCGTCTGGGCGCTGCGCGACTGGGGCTTCCGTGCCGTGATCTCCCCCCGCTTCGGCGACATCTTCCGGGGCAACGCCCTCAAGGAGGGGTTGCTCCCGGTCGAGCTGGAATTGAAAGCGGTCGAGGAGATCTGGGATCTCGTCGAGGCCGACCCGACCACCCCGGTCACCGTCGACCTGACCGCCCGGCAGGTCCGGGTCGGTGAGGCCACCTGGTCGTTCCCGCTCGACGACTTCAGCCGCTGGCGGCTGATGGAGGGCTTGGACGACATTGGACTCACCCTCCGGCACGAGGCCGAGATCAGTGCCTTCGAGGCGACCCGGCCGCCGTTCCTGCCCTCGGTCGCATAGCCGTACACCCGATCCCGTAGCGGTTTCCGCCCCCGCCGGTCTGACCGGTGGGGGCGAATCCGTTACGACACAAGGGCTTTTTTCCACCGAATGTTTGTGTCCCGGCAGCACAGGGCATACCGTGCGCGCAGAATGGCTCGCGTCGAGTCAGTTGCACAATCGGGAGGAAGTCGTGAACAAGGCCGAGCTCATCGAGGCGCTCGCCGTTCGCCTGGGGGACCGGAAGACGGCGACGGCCGCGCTCGACGCGGTCCTCGCTGAGGTCCAGGCGGCGGTCACCAAGGGCGAGAAGGTGGCGATCACCGGATTTGGAGCGTTCGAAAAGCGCGTCCGGGGCGCCCGAACAGCGCGCAACCCGCGGACCGGCGAGGCGGTGAAGGTCAAGAAGACATCCGTCCCGACCTTCCGCCCGGGCGCCGGGTTCAAGGAGATGGTGGCCAGCGGCAAGGTGCCGAAGGCCACGGCGGCGGCGAAGAAGACCGCCGCGGCCGCCGCCAAGACCACTGGCGCCAAGGCCACTGGCGCCAAGGCCACGGGTGCCAAGGCGACCGGTGCCAAGGCGACCGGCGCCAAGGCCACCACGGCCGCGGCGAAGAAGACCACGGCGGCGAAGGCCACCGCGGCGAAGAAGACGACCGCGGCCAAGAAGACCACGGCGGCGAAGGCGGCCAAGACCACCGCGGCGAAGAAGACCACGACCGCCAAGGCCGCCCCGGCGAAGAAGACCGCCGCGGCCAAGAAGACGACCGCGGCCAAGAAGACGACCGCAGCCAAGAAGACGACCGCAGCCAAGAAGACGACGGCGGCCAAGAAGGCCCCGGCGAAGAAGGCCGCGGCCAAGCGCTGATGTCGAGCGGTACGAGGGCGTCCACCGGCACGGTGGGCGCCCTCGCCGCGTCCACGCGTCCGCCGTCGGGGCGTTGACCGGAACGGTGCGCCGCACGCAGAATCGCCGCACCCCTTCCGGTCGGCGAAAGGCAGCCCCGTGCGCTACCGCCACCGCACCACCCTCACCCTCGCCCTGGGCGTCGTGCTGCTGGTCGACGTGCTGCGTGTCTTCCTGCCGGCGGTCATCACCATCTTCGGGCAGGCCGCCTCGACCCCGGCCGAGCTGCTGGGGGCGTTCGCGCTCGGCTGGTTCGTGCTCGCCCTGGCCGCGCCCGCGCTGGTCCGCCGGGTCGGCGCCCGCCCGGTCACGCTCGTCGCCGCCGTCCTGCTGGTCGCCGCCCGGCTCGCCGTCACCGGCCAACCGGGCGGGCGGCTCCAGCTCTGGCTCGCCACGGCCGGGCTGCTCGCCGGGCTGGTCTGGCTCGCCGGTGTCGCCGCCGCCACCGACCGGCCGGTGCCCGGCCTGGCGCTCGGGCTGGCCCTCGGGGCGATCCTGCACACCGCGCTGGACACGTACCGCCTGGGCTTCCTCGGGAGCTGGCAGTCGTGGCTCGCCGCCGGCCTGGTCGGCGGACTCTTCCTGGCGGGGCAGACGCGGCCCGCGCCGCCGGCCGGCCCGGGCGGCGTACGGAGCTGGCTGCTGGCCGGCCCGGCGCTGCTGCTCGCCGGCATGGTGGCGCTCTCCCCGGCGGTCGCCCGCACGGCGACGACGTACCAGTTCGGTCTGCTGCGGTCGCATCCCGGCGACGAGGTGGGGGTCGCCACCGTGCCGCTCCTCGGCCCCGCCCCGGTCGCCGTGGCGGTCGGCGGATTCCTGCTCGCCGCGCTGGCGTCACCGCGCCAGGGGGCGTGGCGGTGGCTCGCCCCGGTGGCCCTGGTGGCCGGGGCCGTCCTCTTCGCCGTCGAGCGCGGGGAACTGCTGTTGCCGGCCGTCCTGCTCGCCGCGGCGGGGCTCGGCGGCTGCCTGGCGTCCGCCGGCGCGGCCGACGGACGGGACAGCCCCGCCACCGGCTCCACGGAGGAGACCGAGGCCGCCGCTGCCGCCGGGTTCGCCGTGCCCGACGGCGGCACCGCCGATCCGGGCCGGGCGGCGGGCCGACGCGCGTACGCGGTGGTCGCCGGGATGCTGCTCTTCGCCGTCGCGGCGGTGCTCTACTACGCGGCGTACGACCTGGGCCACCCCAACGCCGGGGTGCCCGTGGCCGTGGCGGTGCTGGTCGCCGCGGTCGCCCTGGCCGCCCGGCCCGCGGTGGGGCCGGTGCCGGCGTCGCTGCCGCCGGTGCGGACCGCCGCCGCGGCCACCGCGCTGGCGCTGGTCGCCGCGATCGCCAGCGACGAGCTGCTGTCCGCGAGCAACCGGGACGGGCCGCCCGACACGGTGCGGGTGGCGGCGTACAACGTCCGGATGGGGTTCGGGACGGACGGCCGCTTCGACCCGGACGCGCTGGCGCGGGCCGTCGCCGGGGCCGACGTCGTGGCGCTCAGCGAGGTGGACCGGGGCTGGCTGCTCAACGGCGGCCACGACACGCTCGACCTGCTGGCGGAGCGGCTGGACATGCCGTACGTCTTCGCGCCGGCCGCCGACCCGCTCTGGGGCGACGCCGTGCTGAGCCGCTGGCCCCTGGACGGGGCCCGGACCCGGCCGCTGCCGGCGGTCGGCGCGCCCACCGGCGCGCAGGCCCTCGGGGTCACGGTCGACCTCGGCGACGGCGTCCGCCTCGCCGTGGTCGCCACCCACCTGCAACCGCCGCCCGGCCAGGGCCCGGTGGTCCAGGCCCGCGCGGTCGCCGACTTCGCCCTCCGGTACGCGGCCGGCCGCCCGCTGGTGGTCGCCGGCGACCTGAACACCGAGCCGGGCGATCCGGCGTTCGCCGAGTTCACCCGGGCCGGGCTGGTCGACGCGCTGGCCGCGGCCCGCCCGCTGCCGACCAGCCCGGCGGACGACCCGCGCCAGCAGATCGACCACGTGTTCGTCACACCCGACCTGGCCGCCGCCGATCCGGTGGCCCCGCCCGGCACGGCCAGCGACCACCTGCCGGTCGCCGTGACCCTGACCCTGCCACCGGCCTGACCCGCCGCCGGGGCGCGTCGGCCGGGGCACGCGGGCGCACCGCACCGGATCGGCGGGTCGGCGGGGGCGGCCGGTCAGAGGCGGTCGGCGGCGAGCAGGCGGTCCCCGGCGAAGGCGAGCAGCCAGCCGCCGCCCTTCGGGGTGGTGAAGTCGCCCGTCCGGCCGCTGAGCCGCTCCAGGGCGGCCGGAATCACCTTGCCCTGGCTGCACACCCCCGCCCGCTCGCCGGAGGCCGCCAGCGCGGTCAGGCGGGCGGCGACGGCCAGTGCGCACTCGTCGGGCTGCTGGCCCGGCCGCGGCTCGTCCAGGTCGCCGCTCACCTCGATCGGCAGGTCGAGCAGCGCCGCCGCCGGGTCGAGGGTCTGCACGCACCGGCGGGCCGAGGCCGACAGCAGCCGCGCCGGGCGGACCAGCGCCACCAGCGGGGCCAGCGCCTGCGCCTGCGCCCAGCCCTGGGCGTCGAGCGGCCGGCCGGTGTCCGGGCCGGACCAGGTGCCCCGCTTGCCGGCGTGCCCGTGCCGGACGAGCGCGATCGTCCCGGTCACCGCCGGCAGGGCCGCGAACGCGGCCAGCACCTCCGCGTCGTGCGGGTAGCTGACCAGCCGCACGGCCTCGTCGACGTCGAGCCAGCGCACCTCGTCGACCTCCGTGCCCGGCTGGAAGCCGCCGTCGGCCACCGCCCGCATCGACCAGTAGTCGACCACCTTCGGCCGGCCCTCGCTGCGGTAGCGCACGCTGGGCAGCCGCATCTGCGGCACCGCCCGGACGTCGGCCTCCTCGGCCACCTCGCGTACGGCGGCGAGCAGGGGGTGCTCGTCCGGTTCCAACTTGCCCTTCGGCAGCGACCAGTCGCCGTAGCGGGGCCGGTGCACCAGGCACACCAGCACCCCGGCGCCCCGCGCGCCCGGGCCCACGGCGGTGGGGCCGGGGTCGTCGGCGGGGCGCCACACGACGCCGCCGGCCGCCCGGATCGGCGTCGTCCCGTCGGGGACGTCGGCCGCCCGGCTCCGACCCGGGCCGGCCGCGTCCCGCTCATCCAGCATCCGGTCAGCCTATGCGCGCGCCGGTCAGCCCGCCGTGCCACCGACGCGACGCAGCAGCAGTTCCTGCAGGTGCACCAGCGGCTCCTCGGCCGTGCCGGTACGCCGGCTCCAGGTGCCGTCCGCCGCCAGCTCGAACGCCTCCACGTCCGGGCTCATCGCGGCGGCCATGACGTGGTCCAGCTCGGCCCGGGCGACCGGGTCGCTGACCTGTACCAGCGCCTCGACGCGGCGGTCCAGGTTGCGGTGCATCAGGTCGGCCGAGCCCATCCAGAACTCGGCGTCGCCGTTGTTGCCGAACCGGAAGATCCGGGAGTGCTCCAGGAACCGGCCCAGGATGGAGCGGACCCGGATGTTCTCCGACAGGCCCGGCACCCCCGGCCGCAGCGTGCACATGCCCCGGATGACCAGGTCGACGTGCACGCCGGCCCGGGAGGCCCGGTAGAGGGCGTCGGTGATCTCCTCGTCGACCAGCGAGTTCACCTTGATCTGCACGAGCCCGGGCATGCCGAGCCGCACGTGCGAGATCTCCCGCTCGATGCGCTCGATCAGCCCGCTGCGGATGCCCTGCGGGGCGACCAGCAGCCGCCGGTACGCAGTCTGCCGGCTGTAGCCGGTGAGGACGTTGAACAGGTCGGTCAGGTCGGCGCCGATCTCCGGGTCGGCGGTGAGCATGCCGAAGTCCTCGTAGAGCCGGGCGGTCTTCGGGTGGTAGTTGCCGGTGCCGATGTGGCAGTAGCGGCGGATCTGGTTGCCCTCCTGGCGTACCACCAGGGCGGTCTTGCAGTGCGTCTTCAGGCCCACCAGGCCGTAGACGACGTGGCAGCCGGCGCGTTCCAGGGTGCGCGCCCAGCCGATGTTGGCCACCTCGTCGAAGCGCGCCTTCAGCTCGACCAGCACCACCACCTGCTTACCGGCGGCCGCCGCGTCGACCAGCGCGTCGACGATCGGCGAGTCGCCGCTGGTGCGGTAGAGGGTCTGTTTGATGGCCAGCACGTCGGGGTCGGCGGCGGCCTGCTCGATGAAGCGCTGCACGCTGGTGGCGAACGAGTGGTACGGGTGGTGCACCAGGATGTCGCCGTCGCGCAGGGTGGCGAAGACGCTGCGCGGCACCTCGCCCTCGGTGAGCCGGGGATGGGTGGCCGGCACGAACGGGGGGTCCTTCAGGTCCGGCCGGTCGGCCTCGTTGTAGAGCTGCCACAGCGCGGAGAGGTCCAGCAGGCCGGGCACCCGCAGCACCTCCTGGTCGTGCATGTCCAGTTCGCGGACGAGCAGTTCCAGCATGTGGTCGGAGATCGAGGCGTCCACCTCCAGCCGGACGGGCGGGCCGAACCGGCGCCGGGCCAGCTCCCGTTCCAGGGCCTGGAGCAGGTCCTCGTCGCGGTCCTCGTCGACCTCCACCTCGGCGTTGCGGGTGACCCGGAACAGGTGGCACTCGACCACCTGCATGCCGGAGAAGAGCTGCCCCAGGTGCACCGAGATCAGGTCCTCCACCGGCAGCATCCGCACGCCCGGCAGGTCCCGGTGCACCCGGACGAACCGGGGCACGTTGTTCGGCACCTTCACCCGGGCGAACAGCTCGGAGCCGCCGTCCGGGTCGCGTACCGCCACGGCCAGGTTGAGCGACCGCCCCGAGATGTACGGGAACGGGTGCGCCGGGTCGACCGCCAGCGGGGTCAGCACCGGGAAGATCTGCTCCCGGAAGTACGCGCGCAGCCGCTCCCGTTCGGGGTCGTCCAGGTCCGCCCAGCGCAGGATGCGGATGTCCTCGGCGGCCAGCTTCGGCAGGACGTCGTCGGTGAAGCAGGCCGAGTGCCGGGTGACCAGCGTGGCGGCCTTCTCGGCGACCAGCTCCAGCTGGGTGCGCAGCGGCATCCGGTCGCCGCCGCGCACCGGCAGGCCGGCCTGGAGCCGCCGCTTCAGCCCGGCCACCCGCACCATGTAGAACTCGTCCAGGTTGCTGGCGAAGATGGCCAGGAACTTGGCCCGCTCCAGCAGCGGCGTGCGCGGGTCCTCGGCGAGCGCCAGCACCCGGGCGTTGAAGTCGAGCCAGGAGAGTTCCCGGTTGAGGAAGCGGTCCTCGGGCAGCGGCGCCACGGCGGGCGGCTCGTCGTCGGCGCCGGGCGCCGCCGGGGCCGGGGCCGCCGGGGCGGCGGGGGACGGCCCGGTGACCGGGTCCAGCACCTCCTCCAGGCCGGCGGAGGCGGTCGCCGCGTCGGGGCCGTCGTCGGTCCGGGCGGCCCCGGCCGGCTCGCTCGGGCGGAAGCGGCCGTCGGCGCCCCGGGAGCGGGTGCCGTTGCGGGCGGCGGCCGGCCCGGCGGCGCGTGGTGGTCGGTTGGCGGGCTCGCGAGGGGTGCTCACCCGCCCATAATCACCCGGTCCGGGTTAACGCAAAATGAACATCGACCAGTCGCTCAGGCCATCGTCGGCAACGTCACCCGGACGACCTCGCCGGCGGCGTCGGTCTCGACGCGCAGCCGCTGGCCGAGGCGGAGCAGCCGCAGGCCGGAGGCGTCGAACGCCCGGGCCGGGAAGGCCAGCTCGGTGCCGTCGTCGAGGAGCAGCATCCCGCTGCGGGTCGCCGCGTCGTAGGTGGCCACCGTGCCCTGCATGCCCCGCACGCTACACCGCCCGCACCCCGTACCCCGCCCGCACACCGCCGCGCCCACGCCGGCCGGCGCGGGTCAGGCGGGGCAGCCGGCGGCGGCGAGCGCGGCGGTCTCCGGCCCCAGCCCGAGCCGGGCCGCCGCGGCCAGGTCGTCGGCGGTGTCCACGTCGCGGCGCAGGCTCGGCCAGTCCCCGGTCAGGGCCAACGCCCCGCTTGTGGCGTGCGCGGCGGCCGAGCCGACCCCGAACCGGGGATCCAGGGGCACGCCCGGCGGCGCGGCCAGCAGCACGGTGCCGTCGCCGGGGGCGTCGGGCACGAACCGGCGTACGCCCGCCGGGCCGGCCTGCGCCGCGTGCAGCGCCGCCGCCAGCTCGGCCGGGCGCAGCGCGGGCAGGTCGGCGGTGAGCCCGGCCACCCAGCCGCCGCCGGCGGCCGACGCGCCGTGCCGGAACGCGGCGTTCAGGCCGGCGTCCGGGGCGTCCGGCAGCGCGCGGGCGCCCGCCCGGCGGGCCGCCGCGGCCACCCGGGCGTCGTCGGTGACCACCAGCACCCCGGCCACCGCGGGGCAGGCCCGCACCGCGGCGACCGTGTCGGCCGCCAGGGCCAGCGCCAGCGCCTCGTGCGGTACGGCCGGCAGCGCCCCCCGCAGCCGGCTCTTCGCGGCGGCGAGGCGCTTCACCGGCACCACGACGGTCCACCTCGGCTGACTCACACCCGCCATCCTGCCAGCCGGACGGCGGTACCCTCTCTGGCCGGACCCGGGGCGAGCAGGCATGATTTCCGCTGCGGGCGTCACCGGGTGCGGACCGGTGCGGGTCGGGGCGGCACGAGGAGGCGCAGTGACACGGCGGAGGCTGGGATTCTGGCAATGGTTCGCCGTGGTGCTGGTCAAGCCGGTCATGACGGTCTGGACCCGGCGCACCTGGCGCGGCATGGAGCACCTCCGCCGCGACGGTGGCGTGATCATCGTGCCGAACCACATCTCGCACGCCGACCCCCTGGTCGCGGCGCACTTCGTCTACGATTCCGGCCGCTGGCCGCGCTTCCTCGGCAAGGCCAGCGTGTTCCGGGTCCCGGTGGTCGGCTGGATCCTGCACCGGTGCCGGCAGATCCCGGTCGAGCGGGGCACCGTGGACGCGGTGAAGTCGCTGGACGCCCTGGTCGCCGCGCTCGACGAGGGCGGCGCCGTGGTGATCTACCCGGAGGGCACCACCACCCGCGAACCCGACCTGTGGCCGATGAAGGGCAAGACCGGCGCGGCCCGGCTCGCGCTCGCCACCGGCGCGCCGGTGATCCCGGTCGCCATGTGGGGCCCGGAGCGGATCTTCGACCCGCGCAGGGCCCGGCTCAACCCGCGGCCCCGGATCCCGGTGACCGTGGTCGCCGGCCCGCCGGTCGACCTGAGCCGGTGGAGCGAAGCCACCCCGACGAAGGCTGTCCTCGAGGAGATGACCGACACCATCATGCTGCGGCTGCGTGACATGCTCGCGGAGGTTCGGGGCGGCACGCCGCCGCCCCTGTGGGAACGACCGGGCCGCCCCGGTGGCGAGCGTCGGCCGGGAGCGGCGGCATGAGCGAGCGGAGCGAGCGAACCATCAGGCCCAGCAGCGTGGCGCCTCGCGCCGCCGCCGAGCGGAGCGAGGTGGCGGCGTGAGCGGGCACGTCGCGGTGCTGGGGGCCGGCTCGTGGGGGACGGCCTTCGCCAAGATCCTCGCCGACGCCGGCCGGGACGTCACCATCTGGGCGCGCCGCCGGCCGGTCGCCGACACGATCCGCGCCGAGCGGCGCAACCCGGAGTACCTGCCGGACGTGCTCCTGCCGTCCCGGGTCACGGCGACCGGGGACGCCGCCGAGGCGATCACCGGGGCCGAGCTGGTGGTGCTGGCCGTGCCGTCGCAGACGCTGCGCGGCAACCTCGCCGAGTGGAGCGGGCACCTGCACCCGGACGCCACCCTGGTCTCGCTGATGAAGGGCATCGAGCTCGGCACCACCAGGCGGATGAGCGAGGTGATCGTGGAGACCGCCGGGGTGGCGGCGGACCGGGTGGTGGTGGTCTCCGGGCCCAACCTGGCCCCCGAGATCGCCGCCGAGCAGCCGGCCGCCACCGTGGTCGCCTGCACCGACCCGGACCGGGCCACGCTGGTGCAGCGGTCGATCACCACCTCCTACTTCCGCCCGTACACGAACGACGACGTGATCGGCTGTGAGCTGGGCGGCGCGGTGAAGAACGTGATCGCGCTGGCGTACGGCATCGCCGTCGCGATGGGCTTCGGCGACAACACCCGGGCCATGCTGGTCACCCGGGGGCTGGCCGAGACCGCCCGGCTCGGGGTGGCCCTGGGCGCCGACCCGCTCACCTTCGCCGGCCTGGCCGGGATGGGTGACCTGGTCGCCTCCTGCTCCTCGCCGATGGCCCGCAACCGCACGTTCGGCGAGCACCTGGGCCGGGGCGCGACCCTGGAGGAGGCCCGCGTCGCCACCCGGCAGACCGCCGAGGGGGTCAAGAGCGCCCTCGCCATCCGCGACCTGGCCCGGGCGCACGCCGTGGAGATGCCGATCACCGAGCAGGTGGAGCTGGTCTGCCACGAGGGTGTCGACCCGCGCCTCGCCGTCGACGCCCTGATGAGCCGGACGACGAAACCGGAGTGAGCCCTTGACCGCACCGCACGACGGCACCCGATGCGTCCGCGCCGGCCTGCCCGAGCCGGCCCCCGGCCAGCCGTTCCTGCCGGGGCCGGTCTTCGCCGCGCCGTACCACCTGGACCCGTGGGCGGGGCCGGCGGCGGCGCCGAACGGCTACGGCCGGCCGGACAACCCCACCCGCCGGCTGCTGGAGGCGGCCATCGGGGAGCTGGAGGGGGGCGACTGCCGGGTCTTCGCCAGCGGGCAGGCCGCGATCACCGGGCTGCTGCTGACGGTGCTGAGGCCGGGGGACACCGTGGTGCTCCCGTCGGACGGCTACTTCGCCGTCCGGGCCTTCGCCCGGGACACGCTGGAGGGGATCGGGGTGCGGGTGCTCCTCACCCCGACCGCCGGCCCCCACCCGGACTTCGACGGCGTACGCCTGGTGCTGCTGGAGACGCCGGCGAACCCCGGCCTGGACGTCGCCGACGTGCCGGCGCTGGCCGCCCGCGCGCACGCGGCCGGCGCCCTGGTCGCGGTCGACAACACCACCGCCACGCCGCTCGGGCAGCGTCCGCTCGACCTGGGCGCCGACCTCGTGGTGGCCTCCGGCACCAAGGCGCTCACCGGGCACTCGGACCTGCTGCTCGGCTACGTCGCGACCCGCTCGACCGAACTGCTGGACGCGGTGACCTCCTGGCGGAACGTCACCGGTGCGGTGCCCGGCGCGTTCGACGCCTGGCTCGCGCACCGGTCGCTGGCCACCCTCGACCTGCGGCTGGCCCGCCAGACCGCGAACGCCGAGGCGCTCGCCGGGCTGCTCGTCGGGCGGTCGGACGTGACCGGGCTGCGCTGGCCCGGGCTGCCCGGCGACCCGGCCCACCCGGTGGCGTCGGTCCAGCTGCGACGGATCCCCGGCGTGCTCGCCTTCGACCTCGGCGACGCCGCGCGGGTGGCGCGGTTCCTCGACGCGGCCCGGCTGGTCGCCGCGGCGACCTCCTTCGGCGGCCTGCACACCACCGCCGACCGGCGGGCCCAGTGGGGCGACGACACCCCGCCCGGCTTCGTCCGGCTCTCCTGCGGCGTGGAGGACGCCGTCGACCTGGTCGCCGACGTGGCCGCCGCGCTCGACGCCAGCCGTTGAGCGCCCGGGGCACCGGCCGTTGAGCGCTCGGCGCGGGCCGTTGAGCGCCCGGTGCGTTGTGTGCCGGCCGTTGGGCTATCGTGACCGTGGCCCCGAGCGGGGCCGTCCGCGGCCCGCGCCGGGCCCGACCGGAGGAGGTGAGTCCGATCCACCCGACAGGCAGGACCGACGCTCCCCTCCGACGCCACGCCGGCTGACCCGGCGGCCGGGAGCGTCGACGAGCGCTCCCGGAGGTCCACCATGACCGTTTCCTTCCGCCCCGACCGACCCGCCCTCGTGCACCGGCTGCGCGCCGCCGGCTGCGTCTACGCCGAGGACGAGGCGGACCTGCTGATCGCCGCCGCCGACTCGCCGCAGGCGCTGTCCGACCTGGCCGACCGCCGGGTGGCCGGGCTCCCGCTGGAGCACCTGCTCGGCTGGGCCGAGTTCTGCGGCGAGCGGATCGCCGTCGACCCCGGCGTGTTCGTGCCGCGCGCGCGTACCGCCCTGCTGGTCGACGCCGCCGTCGCGGTGACCGGCCCGGCCGCGGCCGTGGTGGACCTGTGCTGCGGCTCCGGCGCCACCACCGTCGCGCTGGCCCGCCGGCTCGCGCCGCGCTGGCTGGCCGCCGCCGACGTCGACCCCGCCGCCGTGGCCTGCGCCCGGCGCAACCTGGCGCCGCTGGGGGTGCCGGTCTTCCACGGCGACCTGTACGAGCCGCTGCCGGCTCGTTGGCGGGGGAGCCTGGACCTGGTCGTGGCCAACGCCCCGTACGTGCCGACGGCGGCGGTGGCGCTGATGCCGCCGGAGGCCCGGCTGCACGAGGCGCCGGTGGCCCTGGACGGCGGGTCGGACGGGCTGGCGGTGCTGCGCCGGGTCGGCGTGGGCGCGGCGCGTTGGCTGGCCCCGGGCGGGCACCTGGTGGTGGAGACGAGCGAGGCGCAGGCGGACGCGCTCTGCGCGGCGCTGACCGCCGCCGGCCTGCACCCCACGGTGACCCGCGACGACGACCGGGACGCCACCGCCGTCACCGCCCGCCGCCCCGCCTGACCGGGGCTGCGCGTCTCGGCGCGGGCCGCCCGCTCGCGCCGCGCGACAGGTGGCGGCGCCGCGCGGCAGCCCCCGCCGTGACCCGCCCGTCGACGGCCCCACCGCCTCCCAACGGCGGGACCGTCGACGGCGCGGGGGCGCCGGCGTCGCGTGCGGGCAAGCGACGCCCCGGCGCCGAGGGTGGGGTCAGCGGCGCGGCGGCGCCCCGGCGAAGGCGGCCCAGGCGGCGGGCGGGAAGAGCAGCGCCGGGCCGGACGGGTCCTTGGAGTCGCGGACGGCGACGGTTTCCGGGAGCACCGCCATCTCCACGCACGCCCCCTCGTCGCCGCTGTGGCTGCTCTTGCGCCACCGGGCCGCGGCGAGCGTCGCGCTGGTCGTCGGTGTCATGGTCCTACCGTCCCTTCAGGAGTTGGCGGAGCTGGTCTCGGCTGGCCGACGGGCTGAGCGCGACCGTCCGCAGGTGCTCCATGATCTTGGTGCAGGTACGCAGGTCGCCCGGCCGGTCCAGGACCATCTGCCCGGCCACGGTCTCCACCGAGGCGATGATCGGGTCCTCCGGGTCGGCGAACTCCAGGATGTGCAGCGAGCCCCGGGTGCCCCGGTGGTAGCCGGCGGCGAGGGGGATCACCTGCACCGTGATGTTGGGCAGTTCGCCCATCCGCAGCAGGTGGTGCAGTTGGCTCTCCATCACCGACCGGTCGCCGACCGGCCGCAGCAGCGCGCCCTCGTCGATGATGGCGTCCAGGATCGGGGGCTTGTCGCCGGTGAGCCGCTGCTGCCGGTCGAGCCGGACCTGGACCCGCTGCTCGACCTCGTCGTCGCCGAGGGTGTGTGGGCCACCCCGCATGACGCCCCGGATGTAGTCGGCGGTCTGCAACAGCCCCGGCACCACGGACGGCTCGAAGTTGGCGATCCCGGTCGCCTCGGCCTCCAGCGCGATGAAGTCGATGGTGCGCCGGTCCAGCAGGTACGAGTACGACACCCACCAGCCGGGCTTGCGCGCGTCCTTGGCCAGCTGGACGGCCGCCGCCACCTCGTCCGCGCCGACCCCGTAGAGGGTGAGCAGGGCGCGTACGGTGGCCGGGCTGACCAGCGTCTGCGCGTTCTCGTAGCGGGACAGGGTGCTGCGGGTGCTGCTGATCTCGTCCGCCGCCGCCTCCAGCGTGAGGCCGGCGGCTTCCCGGTGGGTGCGCAGCGCGATGCCCAGGCGTCGGGCGCGGGCGGTCTTGGGAGCCATGCATCGATCGTCGCACATCTTTCCGGGAAGGTGTAGATGAGAGAACGTCGATGAGAGTTGCATTCATGGCTGTAGAGGTGTCAATCTGTCATCGCGTCCTCACCGCCGGTTGTCGTGGCGACGGTGGTGGTGAGTGACCGGAGGGGATGGGGCGCGCGGCGATCGGGTTTCTCCCCCGAGCCCGATCGCCGCGTGCCACGCCCCGTGGCCCCGCCAGTCGGAAGGGATTCGACGTGCGTACTGGTCAGCAGGCCCGCGCCGACCGCGCCGGCGGCCTCCGATGACACGGTTCCTCGTGGTGCTCACCGACGTCCGCCCCGTCGACGGCGCCGGCCGCGACGAGCGGACCTGCCCCGAGCGGCGCCGCCAGGTGGTCGGCGCGACCAGCCGCGAGGCGGCCGACCGGATCGCCGGCGCGTTCATGGCGCTGGGCATGGTGCGGGCCGGCCGGCAGCGCGTCAAGGTGATCGCCATCGGCCGGCGGCACGCGCGCGGCTGACGCCGCCACGGGCGGCGCGGTCGGGAGGCGGCCCCGCCGGGCGGACGGCCCGCCCGGCCGGCGGCCCGGCCCGGCGGAGAGGCGCGGCCCGGCGCCCCGCCGGGCCGTCCGGCGTCACAGCATCCGGCGCCGCTTCAGGTACGCCACCAGGTCGTCGTAGACGCCCCCCTCGTTGGCGAACATCGCCACGTTGCGGGCGGTGGCCATCCACGGCTTCGTCGAGGGCCGGACCTCCTTCGCCGCCCGCTCCAGGTCCCGCTGCTCGATCATCCGCACCTCGCCGGTGCGCACGGAGTCGGCCATCGCGTACTCGGCGGCGGTCTCGCAGAGGTGGGCCAGGTCGGCGCCGGAGTAGTCCTCGGTGGCCGCCACGATCCTCCGCAGGTCGATCCCGGCGATCGGCCGCTCCCGCAGGTGGTACTCCAGGATGGACGCGCGCGCCTCCGCGTCCGGCGGCAGCACCAGCACCACCCGGTCGAGCCGGCCCGGGCGGCGCAGCGCCGGGTCGACGTCCCACGGGGTGTTGGTGGCGGCCAGCACGAAGACGCCCTCGTTGCTGCCCTCCATCCCGTCCAGCTCGGCCAGCAGCTGGTTGCCCAGCGTCCGCATGGAGCTGGAGCCGACCTGCGAGCGCTTGTGCCCGAGGGCGTCGACCTCGTCGAGGAAGAGCACGCAGGGGGCGTTGCGGCGGGCCGCCTGGAACAGCTCGTGCAGGTTGCGTTCCGAGTTGCCCATCCACATGTCCAGCACGTCCACGATCGACAGCGAGATGAACTTGGCGCCCATCTCCCCGGCGACCGCGCGGGCCAGGAAGGTCTTGCCGCAGCCGGGCGGGCCGTAGAGCATCAGGCCGCCGCGCAGGCTCTTGCCGTACATCTTGCGCAGTTGCGGGTTGCGCAGCGGGCCGAGGAAGGCCAGCTCCAGCCGCTCCTTGACCGCCGACATGCCGCCCACGTCGGCCAGCCGGATGCCGGAGGTCTCCACGTCGTACACCCGGTCGGAGTCGCCGGTCACCGGCTCCGGCTCGTCGCCCGCGCGGGCGAAGCGCGGCGGCACGACGTCGGCCAGCTCCTGCTCGTAGGCCGCCAGCGGGTCGTGGCCGGCGGTCGCGGCGGGGCCGCCGGGCCCGGCCGGCGCCGGGCGCTGTGCCGGCGGTCGCGGGGCCGCCGGGGCCGGCGCCGACGGCGGGGGTACGGAGCCGCCGCCCAGCGCGCGCTGCATCAGGGCCTGTGCCTGGTCGTTGCCCGGATCCCGGGCGAGCGCCTGACCGACCTGCGCGATCGCCTCCCCGGCCCGGCCGGCGTCCAGCAGCAGCGAGGCGAGGTGGAGTCGCAGCGGCAGGTCGTCGGGGCGGGCGTCCAGGGCCGCCGTCAGGGACTCGATGAGGGGATCAGCGCTCATAGGACGAGCAGCGTAGTGGGCGTCCGGTGCCGTCACCGCCCCGGATCTCCGCCCGGGCGATTACGCAACGTATATCCTTTGTTGACCGATTGCCGTGTCCCGTCGCCCGTCCCCCGGGTATCGGCAGCCGAGGCCCGCCACGCACAGTAAGGTCAACCGGGTGAGCGCCACCACCGGCGCAGCAGTCGCGTACGAAGAGGTGACCGGAGTGACCACCCCAGGCAGGACCCGCGTGGCGATCGTCTTCGGCGGCCGCAGCCCGGAACACGGCATCTCCTGCGTCAGCGCCGGCAGCGTGCTCGGCGCCCTCGACCCGGACGAGTTCGACGTGGTGCCGGTGGGCATCACCCGGGCCGGTCAGTGGGTGCTGACCAGCGGCGACCCGGCCCAGTTGGCGATCAACGCGCGCCGGCTGCCGGAGATCACCGCCGAGTCCGGCGCCGACATCGTGCTGCGCGCCGACCCGACCGGCAACGGTCTGATGGTGCTCGACCCGACCGAGGGTCCCCGGGCGCTCGCCGACGTCGACGTGGTCTTTCCGGTGCTGCACGGCGCGTACGGGGAGGACGGCACCATCCAGGGCATGCTGGAGATGGCCGGCATCCCGTACGTCGGGGCGAACGTGTTCGCCTCCGCCGCCGCCATGGACAAGGAGTTCACCAAGAAGCTCTGCGCCGCCGAGGGCATCCCGGTGGGCCCGTACGCGGTGCTGCGCAACGGGATGACACTGAGCGAGGCGGACAAGGAGCGGCTCGGCCTGCCCGTGTTCGTCAAGCCCTCCCGGGCCGGTTCGTCGTTCGGCATCACCAAGGTCACCGACTGGGCGGACCTGGACGCCGCCGTCGCCACCGCCCGTCAGATCGATCCGAAGGTGCTGGTCGAGGGGGCGGTCGTCGGCCGCGAGATCGAGTGCGGCGTGCTGGAGGGCGAGGCCGGCGGCGCGCCGGAGGCGTCGGTGCTCGCCGAGGTGCGGGTGGTCGGCGAGTACGACTTCTACGACTTCGAGGCGAAGTACATCGACTCCGAGGAGGCCTGCGAGTACGACATCCCCGCCGGCCTGCCCGAGCGGGTGACCCGGCAGGTCCAGGAGTACGCCGTCCGCGCCTTCACCGCGTTGGACTGCGCCGGCCTGGCCCGGGTCGACTTCTTCGTCACCCCGGAGCTGGACGTCTACCTCAACGAGATCAACACGATGCCGGGCTTCACCTCGACGTCGATGTTCCCGCGGATGTGGGCGGCGTCCGGGCTGGAGTACCCGAAGCTGGTCAACCGCCTTATCCGCACCGCCCTGCACCGGGGCGTCGGCCTGCACTGAGCCGCGGTCCGCCCGTACGTGAAAGAGTGGCCTCCCGATGGGGAGGCCACTCTTTTCGGCTCGGTGGTGGGCCGTCAGCCCCGGCAGCCCCGCGGCATGTCGCCGCCGGAGGGCACGGAGGCCACGATCGTCTCCGAGATGGGGGAGACCCACTGCAACGCCTGCCCGTACGACCGCGGCACGCGGACCGTCACGGCGGTCTCCCGGTCCAGCGTGGTGAGCACGGTGGCGTCCGTCTCCTCCTGGGCGTACCAGCAGACCTTGTTGACCGTCCACACGTCGTCCGTGTCGCCGACGGTCGGCTCGGCGCCGCCGCAGGCCAGCGTGAGCGCCGGGTCGCCGTACGCGGCGTTCTGCTCCGGGCCGGCGGTGACCGGACGCTGGGCGAGGTCGTTGACCGTCGGCGGCAACTGGGAGAGCAGCGCCCGGCAGACCGTGGCGGGCCGTTCGGCCAGCGCCGGGGCGGCCATCTCGATCGGAGCGGTGGACTGGGCGCGGGGAGCACTCGCCGTCGGGCTCGGCGCGGCGGCCGGCTCGGCCGGCTCGTCCGGGGACAGCTGGACGAAGGCGAGCACACCGACCAGCGCGGTGATCGGCAGCGCGACCAGCGTGGCGATCAGCGCGGCGCTCCGGGTCGTCCGGTCCCGGGTCGGGCGGTCGGCGGCGGCCTCGTCCGCCTGGGCGGAATCGGTCACGGGAGAGTCAGTGATCTTGTCCACTTACAGGCGCACCACCGAACACGTGAGGGTGCGGGTGATGCCGGGCACCATCTGCACCTTGCTGACGATGAGTTTGCCGAGCTCGTCGACGGTGTTCGCCTCGGTGAGCACGACCACGTCGTACGGCCCGGTGACGGCGTCGACCCGCACCACGCCGGCGAGGTCCGCGATGAGACCGGCCACGTCGCGCGCGCGACCGACCTCGGTCTGGATGAGGATGTACGCCTGTACCACGACTCGACCTCCGTCCGTCGCCGCCTGCGGGGCGGCCCGAAGGGAGAAAGTACCTTACGGACCAGGTCTGATCCCTATCGGTGGTCAAGGAGAAGCGGTGAGCGAGCACGGCGGAGGGCCGGCATGAGTGTCGCGGGGGTCGGCGAGTTCGGCCTGATCGACCGGGTGACCGCCCGGTTGTCGTACGGATCGACCGTTCTGCTCGGTCCCGGGGACGACGCGGCGGTGGTGGCCGCGCCGGACGCCCGGGTCGCGGCCTCGACCGACGTGCTGGTGGAGGGGCGGCACTTCCGGCGGGACTGGTCCGCCGCGCGTGACGTCGGCCACCGGGCGGCGGCGGCCAACCTGGCCGACATCGCGGCGATGGGGGCGGAGCCGACCGCGCTGCTGGTCGCGCTCTGCATGCCGCCGGAGCTGGAGACCGGGTGGGCCGAGGAACTCGCCGACGGGCTCGGCGCCGAGGCGGCGAAGGTCGGCGCGAGCGTGGTGGGCGGGGACATGTCCGCCAGCCCCACGCTGACGATCGCGGTCACCGCCCTCGGTGACCTCGGCGGCCGGCGGCCGGTGACGCGCTCCGGGGCGCGGCCCGGGGACGTGCTGGCCCTGGCCGGCCGGACCGGGTACGCGGCGGCCGGGCTGACGGTGCTCTCCCGGGGCTTCCGCACCCCGCGGCTGCTGGTGGAGGCGTACCGGCGGCCGGAGGTGCCGTACGGGGCCGGACCGCACGCGGCCCGGCTCGGCGCCACCTCGATGATCGACGTGTCGGACGGGCTGCTCGCCGACCTCGGGCACGTGGCCAAGGCCAGCGGGGTGGCCCTCGACGTGCGTCGGGACGCCTTCGAGGTGCCCCGGCAGATGCGCGACGCCGCCCAGGCCCTGGGCGTCGACCCGTACTCCTGGCTCCTCACCGGGGGCGACGACCACGCGCTGGCCGCGACCTTCCCGCCGGCGGTGGCGCTGCCGCCCGACTGGCGCCCGATCGGGCGGGTGACGGCGGGCACCGGTGTCACGGTCGACGGTGCCCCGTACGACGGACCCGCCGGCTGGGACCACTTCCGGTAAGGGCCAGCGCTGGTCGTACCCTTTACGCCGTGAGTGAGATCGAGATCCGCGCCGAGCGCTTCGACTCGCCGGTCGCGCAGCGGCTGATCCGCGCCGCGCTGGCCGACCTCGGCGCCCGGTACGGCGGCAGCGGCGACGACACCCCGGTGGACCCGGGCGAGTTCGTGCCGCCGGCCGGCGCCTTCCTCGTCGCCCACCTCGGCGGCGAGCCGGTCGGCTGCGGCGGCTGGCGCAGCCACGGCGACGACGGCGACACGGCCGAGCTGAAGCGGATGTACACCGACCCGGCGGCCCGGGGCCGGGGCGTGGCCCGGGCGGTCCTGGCCGCCGTGGAGCGCTCGGCCCGCGAGCACGGGCGCAAGCGGATCGTCCTGGAGTGCGGCGACAAGCAGCCCGAGGCCATCGCCATGTACACCGCGGCCGGCTACGAGCGGATCCCGAACTTCGGCTTCTACAAGGACGCCCCGGGCTGCCTCTCGTTCGGCCGCACCCTCTGAGCCACCGGCCCGAGGGCTCCCGGCCCGGCCGGGGAACCCGCCGGGCCGGCTACGGCACGATCAGGCGGTGGTGAACTGGATCTGCTCGGCGGCCTTGCCGGCCGCGTCGGTCGCCTCGGCCGGGTCGGCGCCCCAGGCCAGCAGGTGACCGCTGCGCCGCAGCGAGGACGTCACCTCCGTCACGGTGTCGCCGACCGCCACGTCGAGCTGCACCTCCAGCACGCCGGGCACCCGGCGGGCCGCGCGCAGCCCGTCGACGGCGGTGACGGTGCCGGGCGCGGCCAGCAGGAACTCGACCGCCGCCGCGCCGGTCGGCCGCGCCGGCAGGGCCGGCCGCTCCCCGCACAGCGTCCGCAGGTACGCCTCGATGAACCCGCACTCGTACGCGATCGACACCAGTGCGGTGATCATGTCGCCGGGCAGCCGGGCGGCGCACTCGACCAGCGTCGGTACCCCGTCGGCGACGATCCACTCGCTGTGCAGCGTGCCGGTGCGGAAGCCGGCGGCGGCGGCCAGCCGGGTCGCCACCTCGACCAGCTCCCGGCGGGTGGGGTCGGGCAGCGCGGTCGGCACCGTGTGGCCGGTCTCCACCGGGGAGCGACCCGGGAGCACCCGCTTGTCCGTGACGTTGGCGAAGATCACCTCGCCGTCGGCGACGAGCAGCTCGACGCTGTGCTCGCGCCCGTCGACGACCTGCTCGACGAGCACGCCCGTGGGCAGCCCCCGGCCGGTCGCCTCCGGCGGGTCCTCGGGCGAGGCGGTGCCCGCCCACGCCCCGGCGACCTCCGCCGGGTCGGCGATGATCTGCACGCCCAGGCTGCCCGAGCGTCGGGTGGGCTTCAGCACGCACCGGCCGCCGTGCCGTCGGGCGAACTCGGTCGCCCCGGCGGCGGAGTCGACCAGCGCGAAGGCCGGGTTGGCCAGGCCGGCCTCGGCGGCGAGCAGCCGCATGCGGTGCTTGTCGGAGAAGACGTCGGCTGCCGCCGGACCGGCGCCGGGCAGGCCGAGCGCCTCGGCGAGCCGGGCGGTGGCCCCGACGGCGTACTCGAGGCCGGGCATGACCAGCCGGGCGGCGGCCAGCCCCGGTTCCCGGGCGACCAGCGCGGCGGCGTCGAAGCCGATCTGGTACTCGGCGGGCACCACGCGGGAGATGAAGGGCATCTCGCGGGCGAACCGCTCCAGCCCCCGGCGCTCGATGACGTCGGGTTCCTCGACGAGGACGACGCTGTCCGCGGGCAGTTCCTCGCTGAACCAGCGCAGCATCCCGAGGGAGGCACCGACGATGACCATCTCGTCCCGGCCTAGATCAAGCTGCACCAGTCGTCCCTCCGCGCTCCGTTGCTCCCCGCGTCGGCCCGATCCGGACTCGCGGCGCACGCAGACCCTAACCGGGCCCGCGCCGCGGGTCGAAGGGCGGTCGCGTACCCGTCAGCCGACCCGCCCGGAACCGACACGAACCGGGCCGGGGTCGCCGGGACCCGGCACGAGGCGGGGGTGCCGGGACGAGGCGGGGTGCCGGGACCGGCACGAGGCCGGCGATCCCGGACACGACAGAGCCGGCGGGCCCACGAGGGCCCGCCGGCAATGACGAGTGTGAAGCTGGGGACTACCGCGTCAGGCGCGGGTGACCTTGCCAGCCTTGATGCACGAGGTGCAGACCTGCATCTTCTTGGTGTTCCCGCCACCGGCCGGGGTACGCACCGACTGGATGTTCGGGTTCCAGCGGCGGTTGGTCCGCCGGTGCGAGTGGGACACGTTGTGGCCGAAGCCCGGTCCCTTGCCACAGACGTCGCACACGCTAGCCACGGGATACTCCTGGGTTTGAAACGTTCATGAGGTCGCCGCCAGGCGCTGCCCGGGCAACCTGGCCAGGTTACCCGATGACCCGCGCACCCGACCAACCGGCCCCGGGGCGGGGCCGGCACGGCGCGACGCGGTCGCCCGGTCGGCGCCGTCCCTTCCGGCAGCCACCGTACGAAGGGACGCGACCACGAGGGTAGTTCCGGCCGGGACCACCGGAGCCGGCGGCCCCCGACCGACGGGCCGGGGTCGCGCCGGCTCGCCGGGGTGCCGACGTGACGGGCGGCCGGGGAGCGCCGGGCCGGACACGCCGCCGGACGACCGACGACCCCGGCGCGCCGTCGGTGCCCGCCAGTAGGCTTCTCGCCGTGCTGGACACCCTCGACGCCGCCGCGGTCCGCCGCTGGTGCGCGGGCGGGCTGGCCGCGCTCAGGCGGCACCAGGGCGAGATCGACGACCTGAACGTCTACCCGGTGCCCGACGGCGACACCGGCACCAACCTCGTGCTCACCCTCACCTCCGCGCAGCAGGCGCTGGCGATGGACCTCGGCACCCTCCCGGAGGACGGGCCCACCCCGCACGGGCACGCGCTGCGGCTGATGGCCCGGGGCGCGCTGCTCGGCGCCCGGGGCAACTCCGGGGTGATCCTGTCGCAGATCCTGCGCGGCTTCGCCGACGCGGTCGCCGCTGTGCCCGCGGTGCGCGGGCGGGAGCTGGCCGCCGCGTTGCGCGACGCGACCACGGCCGCCTACGCCGCGGTCGCCCGCCCCGTCGAGGGCACGCTGCTCACCGTCGTCGCCGCCGCGGCCCGCGCCGCCGAGCGGGCGGACAGCGACGACCTGCGGGCGGTCGCCCGGGCGGCGGCGGGCGAGGCGGCGCGGGCGCTGGCGCGCACGCCGGAGCAGCTCCCCGCGCTGGCCCGGGCCGGCGTGGTCGACGCCGGCGGCCGGGGCCTCTGCCTGCTGCTCGACGCCCTGGTCGAGGTCGTCACGGGGGAGAGCCCGGAGCATCCCGTGCCCGCGCCGCGTGCGGCCCGCCCGCCGGCCACCGCCGTCCGCGAGACCGGTTCCGAGGAGTACGCCTACGAGGTGCAGTTCCTGCTCGACGCCGCGCCCGAGGCGGTGGGCCGGCTGCGCGCCGAGCTGGCCGCACTGGGCGACTCGCTCGTGGTCGTCGGCGACGGGAGCGCCGGTACGGGCACCTGGAACGTGCACGTGCACGTCAACGACGTGGGCGCGGCGATCGAGGCGGGCGTGGTAGCCGGCCGGCCGCACCGCATCTCGGTGACCCGCTTCGCCGACCAGGCGGCTCTCGCCCCGCCGATGGCGCGCGACGGCCGCGCGGCGGTGGTGGTGGCCGCCGGCGCGGGCATCGCCGAGCTCGTCGCCGGCGAGGGCGCCACGGTGGTGCCCGGCAACCCGTCCACGGGCGAGCTGCTGGACGCGATCCGCGCGACCGGCGCCGCCCGGGTGGTGGTGCTGCCCAACGACCCCAACACGCAGGCGGTGGCGAGCGCCGCCGCCAAGGAGGCGCACCGGCTGGGCATCAAGGTCAGCGTGGTGCCCACCCGGTCCCCGGTGCAGGCGCTGGCCGCCCTCGCGGTGCGCGACCCGGCCCGCCGCTTCGAGGACGACGTGATCGCGATGGCGGAGGCGGCCGGCGCCTGCCGCTACGCCGAGGTCTGCTACGCCAGCCGCGAGGCGCTGACCGTCGCCGGCCCCTGCCGCCCCGGCGACGTGCTGGCGCTGGTCGAGGGCGAGGTGCACCTGATCGGGGCGGACCTGGCCGACACCTGCGCCGCCGTGGTCGACCGGATGCTGGGCGGCGGCGGCGAGCTGGTCACCCTGCTCTCCGGGGCGGACGCCCCGGCCGGGCTGGCCGAGGCGGTCCGCGAGCACGTCGCCCGGCGCTGGCCGTTCGTCGAGGTGCAGGCGTACCCGGGCGGGCAGCCGTACTATCCGCTCCTGGTGGGGGTCGAATGACGTCCGAGCCGTGCACGGTGGACACGCCGCTGAAGAAGCTGGTCGGGGAGAAGACCGCGAAGGCCCTCGCGAGCCACCTCGACCTGCACACCGCGGGTGACCTGGTCTACCACTTCCCGCGCCGCTACGACGAGCGCGGCGAGCACACCGACATCCGGTCGCTCGACGTCGGCGAGCAGGTCACCGTGCTGGCCCAGGTGCAGCGCACCGCCGTACGCCCGATGCGCCAGCGCCGGGGCAACCTGCTGGAGGTGACGGTCGGCGACGGCTCGGGCGGCACCCTGACCCTCACCTTCTTCGGCAACCAGGCGTGGCGGGAGCGGGAGCTGCGCCCCGGCCGGTGGGGGCTGTTCGCCGGCAAGGTCACCGAGTTCCGGGGCAAGCGGCAGCTCAACGGCCCGGAGTACGTCCTGCTCGGCGAGGGCGGCGACGGCGAGGCGGCGGCCAGCGAGGAGATCGAGGAGTTCGCCGGCGCGCTGATCCCGGTCTATCCGGCCGCTGCGGCGGTGCCCACCTGGGTGATCGCGCGCTGCGTCCGGGTGGTGCTGGACACCTTCACCCCGCCGGAGGACCCGCTGCCCACCGCCGTGCGGGCGAGCCGCAAGCTGGCCGGCATCGACGTCGCGCTGCGCGAGATCCACCGGCCGTCCAGCAAGGAGGCGCTCTACCGGGCCCGCCGACGGCTCAAGTGGGACGAGGCGTTCGCCGTGCAGCTCACCCTGGTGCAGCGCAAGCACCGGGCCGCCGCGTGGCCGGCCCGGCCCCGTCCGGCGAAGCCCGGTGGCCTGCTCGACGCGTTCGACGCCCGGCTGCCGTACGAGCTGACCCCCGGCCAGCGGGACGTGGGGGTGGAGATCGCCGCGGACCTGGCCACCGCCCACCCGATGCACCGGCTGCTCCAGGGCGAGGTCGGCTCCGGCAAGACGGTGGTCGCGCTGCGCGCGATGCTCCAGGTGGTCGACGCCGGCGGGCAGGCCGCGCTGCTGGCCCCGACCGAGGTGCTCGCCGCGCAGCACCACCGGGGCATCCTCGACCTGCTCGGGCCGCTCGGCCGGGCCGGCGAGCTGGGCGCGGCCGACGACGCCACCCGGGTCGAGCTGGTCACCGGCTCGCTGGGCGCGGCGGCCCGCCGGCGCGCCCTGGCCGAGGTGGCCAGCGGGGCGGCCGGCATCGTGCTCGGCACCCACGCCCTGCTCTACGAGGGCGTCGACTTCGCCGACCTGGGCCTGGTGGTGGTGGACGAGCAGCACCGGTTCGGCGTCGAGCAGCGCGACGCCCTGCGCGCCAAGGCCGACCAGCCGCCGCACGTGCTGGTGATGACGGCCACCCCGATCCCGCGCACGGTGGCGATGACGGTCTACGGCGACCTGGAGACCTCGACTCTCTCCCAGTTGCCGCAGGGCCGCTCGCCGATCGCCTCGCACGTCGTCCCGGCCGCCGAGAAGCCGGCCTTCCTGGACCGGGCCTGGCGGCGGCTGCGCGAGGAGGTGGCCGCCGGCCACCAGGCGTACGTGGTCTGCCCGCGCATCGGGGAGGGCCCGGCCAGTGAGGAGGAGCCGCCGCCGGTCGACGACAACGGGCGGCGGCCGCCGATGGCGGTCACCGAGGTGGCGCCGCTGCTCGCCGAGGGGCCGCTGCACGGCCTGCGGATCGGCGTGCTGCACGGCCGGCTGCCGGCCGACGAGAAGGACGCGGTGATGCGCTCCTTCGCCGCCGGCGACGTCGACGTGCTGGTCGCCACGACCGTGGTCGAGGTGGGCGTCAACGTGCCGAACGCCACCGTGATGATCGTGCTCGACGCCGACCGGTTCGGCGTCTCCCAGCTGCACCAGCTTCGCGGCCGGGTCGGCCGGGGCTCGGCGCCCGGGCTCTGCCTGCTGGTCACCGAGGCGCTGGAGGGCGCGTCCGCGCGGGAGCGACTCGACGCGGTCGCCTCCACGACGGACGGGTTCAAGCTCGCCGAGCTGGATCTGGAGCAGCGGCGCGAGGGCGACGTGCTGGGGGCCACCCAGTCGGGGCGGCGGTCGCACCTGCGGCTGCTGTCGCTGCTGCGCGACGCCGACCTGATCCGGGACGCCCGGGCCGAGGCGATCGCCCTGGTCGAGGAGGATCCGGAGCTGGCGCGGCACCCGGCGCTGGCCGCGTCGGTGGCGGCGCTGGTCGACGAGGAACGCGCGGAATACCTGGAGAAGGGCTGACCCCCTGCCGCGCCGGCGCCGGCAGGCGCAGGCCGCGGCCGATGGCGTGCCCGGGCGGGCGTCGGCCGACGGCGCGTCGCGTAGCGTCGTGCGCATGAGCAGGAGGAGACCGTGACCCGGATCGTGGCCGGGACGCTCGGCGGGCGCCGGATCGCCGCCCCGCCCGGGGCGGGCACCCGGCCCACCTCGGACCGGGTCCGCGAGGCGCTGTTCAGCGCGGTCCAGGCCGAGGTGGACCTGGCGGGCGCCCGCTTCGCCGACCTCTACGCGGGGTCCGGCGCGGTCGGCCTGGAGGCACTCTCCCGGGGCGCCGCGCACGTGCTGCTGGTGGAGGCCGACCCGCGCGCGGCCCGGGTGATCCGGGAGAACGTCGCGGCGCTGCGCGCCGCCCCGGCCGCCCGGCTGGTCACCGGCAAGGTGGCCACGGTGCTGGCGGCCGGCCCGGACGGCGACCCGTACGACGTGGTCTTCGCCGACCCGCCCTACGCGGTGTCGGACGTGGAGGTCACCGCGATGCTCGCCGCGCTGGTCGACGGTGGCTGGCTGGCCCCCGACGCCCTGGTCGTGGTGGAGCGGTCCAGCCGCACCGGGCCGGTCGGGTGGGTGGAGGGTGTCACCGGGGAGCGCAGCCGCCGGTACGGCGAGACCACCCTTTGGTACGGTCGCCGATCATGAGACGTGCGGTGTGTCCCGGCTCGTTCGATCCGGTCACCAACGGACACCTCGACATCATCGGTCGGGCGAGTCGCCTGTTCGACGAGGTGATCGTGGGCGTGCTGGTGAACCAGTCGAAGAGCGGCCTGTTCACCGTCGAGGAGCGCATCGACATGCTCCGCGAGGTGACCGCCTCCTACGACAACGTCCGGGTCGAGTCGTTCCGTGGCCTGTTGGTCGACTTCTGCCGGGCGCAGCAGGCGAGCGTGCTGATCAAGGGCCTGCGGGCGGTCAGCGACTTCGACTACGAGCTGCAGATGGCGCAGATGAACATCGGCCTGGCCGGCGTCGAGACGTTGTTCATGCCGACCAACCCGCTCTACTCGTTCCTCTCCTCCAGCCTGATCAAGGACGTGGCGAAGTGGGGCGGCGACATCTCCGCCCACGTGCCCGACCGGGTCCGGGAGGAGTTGCGGGCCCGCCTCGCGCCGCCGGCCCGCGACTGACCTCCGCCGCGCCACCGGCGGTCGGGCGCACGGCCCCGACCGTCCGCCGGCTCCTGCCCACCGCCCGCCCCGCCGGGGCCGGCGGGACGGGCGGCGCGACGCGCCGGGCCGGGGTGAGAGGCGCGCTGTGGCCGTGGCGCGACATGATGTGTGGAGCGGGAACCCGGCCGCAGCCCGCATCATGTAGGTCGGCCCGACGAACGACAGGAGTGAGCTACCGGTGGACTCGCTCGATCGCATCGACGAACTGATCGCCATGGTGGAGCAGGCGCGTTCTGTCCCGATGTCGCGTAACAACTGCATGGTCGACCGGGGCGAGTTCATCGCGGCCCTCGACGAGCTGCGCGCCGAACTCCCGGTGGAGGTGCGCAAGGCCGTCGCGCTGCTGGAGGAGCGGGACAAGATCATGGAGGCCGGCAAGCGGGAGGCCGACCGGATCATCAGCGAGGGTGAGGCGGAACACGCCCGCCTGGTCTCGGTGAACGAGATCACCGTCTCCGCCGAGCACGAGGGCGCCCGGATCATCGCCGAGGCGCGGGCCGAGGCGCAGCGCCTGCGCGAGGAGGTCGACGACTACGTCGACACCGCGTTGGCCAACTTCGAGCAGTTCCTCACCCGGGCGCTGGCCTCGATAGAGCGCGGCCGGGACAAGATGCACGCGCTGCGGGAGATCGGCACCTTCGCTGGGGACGAGGCGGAACGCCCGCTACCCTTCTGAGCGGCACCTCACCAGCCGACGGACGGGGCGGGCGTCGCCCCCGGTTCGACGGTGCGGCGGTCGCCAGGTAACCTTTTTTGTCGGCCTCTCACCGGCCGGAGTCTGACTATGCCCAAGCACACGCCTTCACCACTCAACCCCAGGTCGCCGCTGGTCCTCGACACGAGGGAGCTGCCGCGCCGACCTGGTGCGTTGCGTACGGTCGAGCGGGTGGCGCCGGCACCGGCGGACCTCGGCGTGGAGTTGATCGGCGTGCCGGAGGGCGCTGACCTCGACCTCGACCTGAGGCTGGAGTCGGTGTCCGAGGGCGTGCTCGTCTCGGGGACCGTCACCGGTCCCGTGCGGGGCGAGTGCGGCCGCTGCCTGCGCGAGATCAACGACTCGGTGGCCGTGCGGATCCAGGAGCTGTACGCGTACGAGAACAGCACCACGGACTCCACGACCGACGAGGACGAGGTGGGCCGGATGCAGGGAGACCTGATCGACCTGGAGCCGGCGCTGCGGGATGCGGTGGTGCTCGCACTGCCGACCAACCCGCTCTGCCGGGAGGACTGCCCAGGCCTGTGCCCCGACTGCGGGGTGCACTGGGACGATCTGCCGGCCGACCACAGTCACCAGCAGATCGACCCGCGATGGGCGGGCCTGTCGCAACTGACCCGTAAAGAGGAGTAGGAACCGTGGCCGTCCCCAAGCGCAAGATGTCGCGCAGCAACACCCGCGCCCGCCGGGCGAACTGGAAGGCTGCCGTGGTCGCGACCGTGGCCTGCCCGCAGTGCAAGTCCGCCAAGCTGCCGCACGCCGCCTGCTCCGTCTGCGGCACCTACAACGGCCGCCAGGTCCTCGAGGTCTGACCTGGACGCCGAGTGACGCCCCCGACCGCAGGTCGGGCGGCGCGCGCACCCTGGCGAACGCCCGGTGCTCCGGCTCCCACCGACGCCGGCCGGCCTGGTCCGGCCGGCGTCGCGGCGGAGCCGGGCACCGCGCGGATCGCCGTTGACCTCCTCGGCGGGGACGACGCTCCCGACGTCGTGGTTGACGGCGCTCTGCGGGCCGTGCGCGCCGATCCCCACCTGCACCTGCTGCTCGTCGGCCCGGCCGAGGCCGCCGGCGAGGTGGTCCACGCCCTCGACCCGGCGCAGCGCGCGCGGGTCGCCGTCCGGCCGGTCCGCACCGCCGTGAGCATGGCCGACCACCCCGTGGCCGCCCGCTCCGACAGCACCGTCCGCGCCACCGTGCATGCCGTGCGCGACGGCGCCGCGGACGCCCTCGTCTCCGCCGGCTCGACCGGCGCCACCGTCACCGCCGTCGCCCTCGGCCTCGGCCGCTGGCCGGACGTACGCCGTCCCGCGCTGGTCGCCACCCTGCCGGCCGTCTCCGGCCCGGTGGTCCTGCTCGACGTCGGCGGCTCGCTCGAGCCGAGCCCGGCCACCCTCGCCCGGCACGCCGTCCTCGGCGCGGCCTACGCCGCGGTGGCGCACGCCGTCGCGACCCCGCGCGTCGGGCTGCTCTCGGTCGGCGCCGAGGCCGGCAAGGGTGACCGTGCCCGCCGGCTCGCCGATCCCGTCCTCGCCGCCGCGTCGCTGCCCTGCGGTGGTCGCTACGTCGGCCTCGTCGAGGGGTACGACGTCTCCCTCGGCGCGCGCGCGGATGTGGTGGTGACCGACGGCTTCACCGGTAACGTGCTGCTCAAGGCGATCGAGGGCGCGTACGCGATGGCCGGCGGGCCCCCGCCCGGCGGTGGCGCCCCCCGGGCGGCCGCCCTGCTCGGGGTGGCCGGCACGGTGGTCGTCTGCCACGGCGCGGCCCGCCCCGAGGACGTCGCCTCCGGCATCGCCCTGGCCGCCCATCTCTGGCGGCGGCGCGCCGCCGACCAGGTCCGCGCGCTGCTCGACGGCGCCGAGGCGGGCGACCGCGAGGAATGCACCGACCGCACCACCGACACCGAGGTACCCACATCATGAGCAACGACAAGCGGCGGCGGGCGTCCGTCGGTCACCTGGAAGCCGCGTTCGGCGTCAGCCTGGATCCGGAACTGCTGGAGCGCGCGCTGACCCACCGCTCGTACGCGTACGAGAACGGCGGCCTGCCCACCAACGAGCGGCTGGAGTTCCTCGGCGACTCGGTGCTCGGCGTGGTGATCACCACCGCGCTGTTCCACAACCACCCCGACCTGCCCGAGGGGCAGCTGGCCAAACTCCGGGCCAGCGTGGTCAACATGCGCGCCCTCGCCGACGTGGCGCGCGGCCTGGGCCCGGACGGCCTCGGCGCCTACCTGCTGCTCGGCAAGGGGGAGGAGACCACCGGCGGCCGGGACAAGGCGAGCATCCTCGCCGACACCCTGGAGGCGCTGCTCGGCGCGATCTACCTCCAGTACGGGCTGGACACCGCGGCGATCGTCATCCACCGGCTGTTCGACCCGCTGATGGCCGAGTCGGCCGGGCGGGGCGCCGCCCTGGACTGGAAGACCAGCCTCCAGGAGCTGACCGCGGCGCTGGGGCTCGGTGTGCCCGAGTACCGCATCGAGGGCACCGGGCCGGACCACCTCAAGACCTTCACCGCCTGGGTGGTGGTCGCCGGCAACCGCTACGGCGGGGCCGACGGGCGGAGCAAGAAGGAGGCCGAGCAGCGGGCCGCCGAGGCGGCCTGGCGCACGCTCACCGAGCAGGCCGAGCAGGCCGAGCAGGCCGAGCGGGCCGAACGGGAGCGGGCCGAGGCGGCCGGCGGGGCGGCGGGCGCCGAGGTTGAGGCGGGCCTGGGCCGTGCCTGAGCTGCCGGAGGTCGAGACGGTCCGGCAGGGGCTGGCCCGGTGGGTCACCGGCCGACGGATCGCCACCGTCGAGGTGCACCACCCCCGCGCGGTGCGCCGGCACGCGCCCGGCGGCGGGCACTTCGCCGACGTGCTGGCCGGCCGGACGGTGCGCGACGTGCGCCGGCGGGGCAAGTACCTGTGGCTGCCGCTGGACAGCGGGGACGCCGTCGTCGGACACCTGGGCATGTCGGGCCAGCTGCTGGTGCAGCCGGCCGACGCGCCCGACGAGACGCACCTGCGCGTCCGGTTCCGCTTCGCCGACGACGGGCCGGAGCTGCGCTTCGTCGACCAGCGCACGTTCGGCGGGCTGTCGGTCTCCGCGGGCGGCGCGGAGCTGCCGGCGGAGATCGCGCACATCGCCCGCGACCCGATGGACCCGGAGTTCTCCGACGCGGCGTTCGCCGCCGCGCTGCGTCGGCGGCGTACGGAGGTCAAGCGCGCCCTGCTGGACCAGACGCTGATCTCCGGGGTGGGCAACATCTACGCCGACGAGGCGCTGTGGCGGGCGAGGCTGCACGGCGCCCGCCCCACCGACGCGCTGACCGGCCCGGCCGCGCTGCGGCTGCTGGGCCATGTCCGGGACGTCCTGGCCGAGGCGATCAAGTCCGGCGGCACCAGCTTCGACGCCCTCTACGTCAACGTCAACGGGGAGAGCGGCTACTTCGACCGGTCGCTGAACGTCTACGGCCGGGAGGGCCTGCCGTGCCACCGCTGCGGCGCGCCCGTGCGTCGGGAGGCGTTCATGAACCGTTCGTCGTACAGTTGCCCGCGCTGTCAGCCCCGCCCCCGGGGCGCCCTTCGGGGATGACCCCGAGGCGTTTTCCGGGTCGCCGTCGGCGCGTCGACCCCGGCCGGTCGGGGATCACCCTCCCGACGCGCCGGTTTCGGCCCGGCTCGCCCGGCCGGACCGCCGTTCAGGCCGCGTACAGGTTCCGGGGAAGGGCCGGGGCCGTTCCCTGATGTCCCGGGCCCCGTTCCGTCCATAGCGTCGACCCGTTGACAGGGGTGACGTGACAGGGGGACCCGGAATGGGGGCAAGACCGGTGACGGTGCGGCTGGCGCGGTGGAGCGCGGAGCATCCGTGGCGGGCCATCGCGCTGTGGGTCGTGTTCGTGGCGGTGTGCTTCGTCGGCGGGAACGCCGTGGGACTCAAGGAGGCGACCGGCGCCGACCAGGCCGTCGGCGAGTCGGGCCGGGCGGGGCTGATCGTGGACGCCGGCGACTTCGCCGACCCGGCGGTGGAGAACGTCCTGATCACGGCGCGCGGCGGCACCCTGGACGCCGTCGCCGCGAAGGCCGCCGCCGCCGACGCGGCGACCGAGCTGCGCTCGGTGACCGGAGTCGCCTCGGTGGGGGAGCCGGTGATGGCGCGGGACGGCTCCGCGCTGCTGGTGCCGATCACGATGTCGGGTGACGCGGAGACCGCGTCCGACCGGGTGCAGCCGCTGCGGGACGCCACCGCCCGGGTGCAGGAGGGGCATCCGCAGCTGCGTGTCGAGCAGGTCGGCGGCCCGTCGATCAGCAAGGCGCTGAACGACACGCTCGGCGAGGACTTCAAGCGGGCCGAACTGCTGAGCCTGCCGGTGACCCTGGCCATCCTGATCATCGCGTTCGGGGCACTGATCGCCGCCGGCGTGCCGGTGCTGCTGGCGCTCTCCTCGGTCGCCGCGGCGATGGGGCTCTCCACCCTCGCCTCGCACCTGGTGCCGGCGACCGACACGACGGCCAGCGTCATCCTGCTGATCGGCATGGCGGTCGGGGTCGACTACTCGCTGTTCTACGTGCGGCGCGAGCGGGAGGAGCGGGCCAAGGGGCGCTCCGGCCTCGACGCGGTGGAGATCGCCGCGGAGACCTCCGGTCACGCCGTCGTGGTCTCCGGCTTCGCCGTGATGATCTCGATGGGCGGGCTGCTGCTCGCCAACGACGCCATCTTCTCCTCCCTCGCGGTGGGCTCGATGCTGGTGGTCGCGGTCGCGGTGATCGGCTCGCTGACCGTGCTGCCGGCCCTGCTGGCCAAGCTCGGCCGCTGGGTCGACCGGCCCCGGGTGCCGCTGCTGTGGCGGCTCACCGCCCCGCGTACCGGGCGGCACGGCGAGGCGAAGCCGAGGTTCTGGCCGGCCGTGCTGAAGCCCGCGCTGCGGGCGCCGGTGGCCACCCTGGTGATCTCGGTCGGGCTGCTGCTCGCCCTGGCCACGCCCGCGCTGGGGATGAAGATGAAGTTCCCCGGCATGGAGGACCTGCCGCGCAGCACGCCGGCCATGCAGGCGTACGACCGGCTCACCGCGGCGTTCCCGAGCAACGGCACCAGCCACACGGTCGCGGTGCGGGCGCCGGCGGCCGAGGCGGACCGGGTCGCGGCGGCGCTGACCGCGCTGGCCGGCGCGGCGTCGGCCGACCCGCTCTTCGCGCCGACCGAGGCGGACGGCCCGAAGATCGAGGTGTCGGCGGACCGGCGGGTGTCGGTGCTGGAGGTCGCCACCCCGCACGCCAGCCGCACCGACGAGGCGGCCCGCTCCCTGGAGCGGCTGCGCGCCGACCTCGTCCCGGCCGCGCTCGGCGGGGTGCCCGGCGTGGAGTACGCGGTCGGCGGGGACATCGCCGACAGCGAGGACTACTCGCAGCACATCCGCGACAAGCTGCCGGTCGTCATCGGCTTCGTGCTGGTGCTGACCTTCGTGGTGATGGTGCTGACGTTCCGCTCGGTGGTGATCGCGCTCAGCTCGATCCTGCTCAACCTGCTCTCCGCCGGCGCCGCGTACGGGCTGCTGGTGCTGGTCTTCCAGGGCGACTGGGCCGAGGGCCTGCTCGGCTTCACCTCGATGGGCGCGATCGTCACCTGGCTGCCGCTGTTCCTCTTCGTGGTGCTGTTCGGGCTCTCGATGGACTACCACGTCTTCGTGGTCAGCCGGATCCGCGAGGGCGTCCGGGCCGGCATGTCGAACCGGGACGCGGTGGCGTACGGCATCACCTCGTCGGCCGGCGTGGTGACCAGCGCGGCGATCGTGATGGTCGGGGTCTTCTCGATCTTCGCCACGCTGAGCACGATCGACATGAAGCAGCTCGGCATCGGCCTGGCGGCGGCGATCCTGCTGGACGCCACGATCATCCGCGCGGTGGTGCTGCCGGCGCTGATGACCATGCTCGGCGACGCGAACTGGTGGGCCCCGAAGTTCCTGCGGGAACGCCCCGCGAACGCCCCCACGGACCCGCCGGCCCCGACCCCGGAACTGGTCGGCGCCCGCTGACCCACGCCGCACCAGGGGCCGGACCGCACCCGCGGTCCGGCCCCTGCCGTCCGTCCGTCGGTACGCGCGGTGGGTCCTGCCGTCGGGCCGGCTTCCACGCGGGGCGGCCTGCCCGGCACGTGGTGTGCGGGGCGGCGGCATGGCCCGGGTGGGTGACGGTCGGCGTCAGAACACCGGGCAGGAGGCCCGCCAGGCGCCCAACTCCCGGTCCTTGCGGATCGACGAGAAGCCGTAGCCCACCGTGGTGACGCAGAAGTCCGTGGTCGAGCCGGTGTACTCGGCGTGGAACACCGGCTTGCCCGCCTCGACGAACGGCAGCAGCTTGGCGCACAGGCCCAGCCGCACGCACTCCTCGTTGACGGCGAAGTCGAAGTCCGGCGCCAGGGCGGCCACCTGGGGCACGTCGTTGACCAGGCCGGGGGAGAGGTCCAGGGACCGGGCCAGCTCGGCCAGCCGGCGGTTGAACAGCAACTGGTCGTCGAAGTCGAGCGGGAAGCCGGCGCGGTGGGCGTACCCGTCGGCGTCGGCGAGCGCGACCGCGCCGAAGCCCTTGCCCCGGCAGAGCCGGAGCCGGTCCGCCAGCACCGGCCGCAGCGCGTCCCACTGCCGTACGTCGAGCCAGCGGCTCTGCGGGCGACGGGACGCGGCGCCCCACACGACGGCCGGGAAGCGGCTCGCGTCCGGATCCGTCGGCAGGACCGACCCGACGTGCACCTGGCAGACCAGCCGACGGTCGCGGGACCGCAGCTCGGCGGTCTGCGCGGCGGTGGTGGCGACCGGGTCGAGCAGGAAGACGTCGGCGTCGACGGTCGGGTCGAGCACGCCGCTGAGCTGCCACTGCCACCGCCACCGGCCGGCCGACTCCGTCGGCCAGGTGGTCGGGGCGCCGGGCGGGGTGAGCGCGACCCGGCAACCGCCGACCGCGGCCAGCAGCGCGAGGACGACGCAGGCGGACAGGACGCGGCGCGGGCCCCGCCCGACGGCGCGCGTACGCGGCCGGATCCGCATCGGCAAGCTCCCGGGTACCGGGGCGGCGGGAGTGCCGCCCGGAGCGGGTACGCCGGTGCGGCGTACCTCACCCGGTCAAACGAGCGCGGACCCGGCCACGACTCGCGTTCAGCGCGGCGCGGCGAAGACCTGCGTCCAGTATGGCCCGTTGCTGCTCGCCACGCCGACGCCGATCTCCGTGAAGGCGCAGTTCAGGATGTTGGCCCGGTGACCGGAGCTGTTCATCCAGGCGTCCATCACCGCGGCCGGCGTCTTCTGGTTCCAGGCGACGTTCTCGCCGTACGTGCGCCAGGCGTAGCCGACCCGGTCCAGCCGGTCGCCGGCGTCGCTGCCGTCGCTGCCGGTGTGCGACATGTCCCGGTGGTCCGCCTGGTCCTGGCTGTGCCGCTGGGCAGCGGTCATCAGCTTGTCGTCGATGCTCAGCGCCCCGCAGCCGGCCTTGGCGCGCTCGGCGTTGACCAGGTTCACCACCTCGCGGGCCTGGGCGCTGACCCCGCTGCTCACGGGGGCCTTCGTACCGCCGCCGGACGGCGCGCTGCTCCGCTCGGTGCGCCGCGAGGGCGCGGTGGAGCGCGAGGGCGCCGGCGTGGGCCTGGTGGCCTTCGTGGGCGACGGGGCGGGCTTGGTGGTGGTCGGCGCGGTGCTGGGGGTGGGGGCGGCCAGCGCGTCACCGGGCGTGACCGGCAGCGCCGGGGCGGCGGCGATCGTGTCGTCGGCGGCGGTCGGGTCGGTCTCCGGGCCGTCGCCGCCCAGCGCGACCGCGCCGACGCCGAGGCTCACCACCAGCGTGGCGGCTGCGGCGGCGCCACCGATCAGCACGGGGCGGGGGAAGCGGCGGTGGCGGCGGTGCCGACCCTCGGCGGGTGTCGTCCCGGCGTCGGTGTCCTGGTGCGTCCCGAGGTCGATCGGGGCGGTCGGGGCGTCGACCGGCCAGCCGCCGGCCGCCCGCCCGTCGGCCGGGGACGCGTCCGTCCCGTACGGCCCGCCGTCCCGCAGGTCGGCGTCGGCGTGCCAGCGGACGCCCGGCTCGGCGTGCCAGGTGGCAACCGGCTCGGCCTGCCAGGTGGCGGCCGGCGCGGCGGACCCGGCCGGCCAGGTCCCGGTCGGCTCGTCCCGCCAGCGCTCGGTGGGCTCGGCGTCGTCGGCGGGTCCAGCCTGCCAGCGCGCGGCGGGCTCGGCCTGCCGGTGTGCGGCCGGCTCGGTGGGCTCGGCCTGCCGGTGTGCGGCCGGCTCGGCGGGCTCGGCCTGCCAGCGGGCGGTCGGCTGGTCGCGGTGCCATTCGTCGGCGGGTCGGTCCGGGTCGTCCCCGAACAGGTAGGCCGACCTCGGCTCCGGACGGTCGGTCAGCCAGGCCGGCTCCTCGCTGCGCGGCTGCTCGGGGTGCCGGGCGCCGCCGTCCGGGTCGTTCGGGTCGGTCCAGCGGTACACGCCTCTGCCTCCAGGGAGTCGGGTGCGGGCGGAGTGACGCTACGTGGGGGGCCTGAACAGCGGCAACGTGGCTAAGGAAGAGTTAAGGGGAAGTCGGACGGCCGGGTAGGGACTTCCCGGGATCCGGGGCGTAGAGTCAGGGTGTCCGGACAGAGAGTGTCCGCGCCTTGTGGCAGCCCCCCGACAAGTGGACAGGTCGACGTGGAAATGATCTACGGCCTGCGAGAACTTGACGAAGGAGGGGGTATCGGCTCAATATATAGGTGTCGCCAGTCGCGCCCGGTCATGCCCAGAATCGCCTGGAATGACAGCCGCGTGCACATTGGGCGCGCGTTGGCCGGCCTTTCCGGCAGCGCATATCAAGGAGTCATCATGGCGAAGGCCCTGTACGGCCACGTAGGTGCGGCGCCCGATCGGCGTCTGCTCGACGAGGTCACCCGACTGCGTGCCACGGTTCGGGCACTGGAGTTCGAGATCACGCGGTTGCGTGCCGAGAACGATCGGCTCGCGGCGGCTGCGGCGGAGGCGGACGATCTGCTCCGTCTGGCCGAGCCCGCGCTGACCTGAGCTCCGGGATCGAAAAACTGAATCGCACCACGCAAAAAAGCGCGCCGACACTTCTGTGCCGGCGCGCAGTTCTGTCCGCGCCTCTTTTCGCCGGCACACCAATTCGCGATCTTGCGCGGATCTGTCGGGGACCGGCGGAAATGGTCCTCCCGACGTCGCCCGGCGTACCCCGGTGGGCCCGCCGCGCGGCGCGGCCGGGCGCCCCGGCAGGCGGGTCGCGTGCCGGGCGGCCGTCGGTCCCGGGTTAGTCTGCGGGTTCACCCAGGTCCGCGCAGCCGGCGACGGTACGGCGGCCACCGGACGAGGATCGAGAAGGTGTATCTCAAGAGCCTGACGGTGAAGGGCTTCAAGTCCTTCGCCTCCGCGACGACGCTGAAGCTGGAGCCCGGGATCACCTGTGTGGTCGGCCCGAACGGCTCCGGCAAGTCCAACGTCGTCGACGCCATCGCCTGGGTGCTCGGCGAGCAGGGCGCCAAGGCGCTGCGCGGCGGCAAGATGGAGGACGTCATCTTCGCCGGCACCGCCGGCCGGGCCCCGCTGGGCCGGGCCGAGGTGACCCTGACGATCGACAACACCGACGGCGCGCTGCCGATCGAGTACACCGAGGTGTCGATCACCCGCCGGATGTTCCGCTCCGGCGAGAGCGAGTACGAGATCAACGGCGACTCCTGCCGGCTGCTCGACATCCAGGAACTGCTGTCGGATTCCGGCATCGGCCGGGAGATGCACATCATCGTCGGGCAGGGCCGGCTCGACGGCATGCTGCACGCCAAGCCGGAGGACCGGCGGGCGTTCATCGAGGAGGCGGCCGGCGTCCTCAAGCACCGCAAGCGCAAGGAGAAGGCGCTGCGGAAGCTCGACGCGATGCAGACCAACCTCAACCGGCTCACCGACCTCACCGCCGAGCTGCGCCGCCAGCTCAAGCCGCTGGGCCGGCAGGCCGAGGTGGCCCGGCGCGCCGCCGCCATCCAGGCCAACCTGCGCGACGCCCGGCTGCGGCTGCTCGCCGACGACCTGGCCACCCTGCGCGCCACCCTCGACCGGGAGATCGCCGACGAGACGGCGGTGCGCGAGCGGCGCGAGCAGGTCGAGGCCGAGCACACCGAGGTGCAGTCCCGCCTCGCCGAGCTGGAGGCCGCCCTCGCCGAGGACGCGCCGCTGCTGGCCGCCGCGCAGGACACCTGGTACAAGCTCTCCGCCCTCTCCGAGCGGTTCCGCTCCATCGAGCAGCTCGCCCGGGAGCGGCTGCGGCACCTCAGCGCCACCCCGGACGACGAGCGCCCCGGCCGCGACCCGGACCAGTTGGAGGCCGAGGCCGAGCGGGTCCGCGAGCAGGAGGAGGAGCTGCGCGCCGCGCTCACCGACGACCAGATCCGGCTCGCCGAGGCGGTGGAGCACCGCCAGGAGTTGGAACGGCAGCTCGCCGCCGCCGAACGCGAGCTGGTCGCCGCCGCGAAGGCGATCGCCGACCGGCGGGAGGGGCTGGCCCGGCTGACCGGTCAGGTCAACTCCGCTAGGGCCCGGACCACCAGCGCGGGCGAGGAGATCGAACGGCTCGCCGCCGCGCACGCCGACGCGCTCGCCCGCGCGGAGCAGGCGCAGGCCGAGCTCGACGCGGTGGCCGAACAGTCCACCGAGGCGGACCGGGACAACGCCGACCTCGACGCCCGGCACGCCGAGGCCGCCGCCGCCCTCGAGCGGGCGCAGGCCACCGTGCGGTCGCTGACCGACGCCGAGCGGTCGGCGGAGAAGGACGCCGCCACCTGGAAGGCCCGGGAGGAGGCGCTCGCCCTAGGCCTGCGTCGCAAGGACGGGGCGGGGGCGCTGCTGGCCCGCGCCGACGAGGTCCCGGGCCTGCTGGGCAGCCTGGCCGGGCTGCTCACCGTCGCCCCCGGGCAGGAGGCCGCGCTCGCCGCCGCGCTCGGCGGGCTCGCCGACGCGGTCGCGGTCAGCGGCGTCGACGAGGCCGTCGAGGCGATGCGGCTGCTGAAGATCTCCGACGCCGGCCGGGCCGGCCTGCTGGTCGGCAGCCCCGCCGGCCCGGGCATGGACGCCCACCCCGACGCGCTGCGGCCGAAGCTGCCCGACGGCGCCCGCTGGGCGCCCGACCTGGTGGAGTGCGCCCCGCAGCTTCGACCGGCGGTGCACCGGGCGCTGCGCGACGTGGTGCTGGTCGACGACCTCGCCGCCGCGGCCGAGGTGGTCGCCGGTAATCCCGAGTTGCGCGCGGTCACCCCCGACGGCGACGTGGTGGGCGCGTACGCGGCGGCCGGCGGGTCGGCCAAGGCGCCCAGCTTCATCGAGGTGCAGGCGGCGGTCGAGGAGGCCCGGTCGAACCGGCTCGCGGCCGAGCGGACCGGCGCGGAGCTGCGCGAACAGCTCGTCGACGCCCGCGCCGAGGTGGCCGCCGCGAAGGAGACCGTGCAGCACGCCGCCGCCGCCAAGCGGGAGGCGGAGAGCCACCGCAACGCCGCCGCCCGGCGGCTGGCGGAGCTGGGCGCGGCCGCCCGCTCCGCGAGGGCCGAGAGCGACCGGCTCGGCGAGTCCCGGGCCCGTGCCGAAGCGGCCCGGGAACGGGACCTGCTCACCCTGGCCGAGCTGGAGGAACGGCTGCGGCTGGCAGAGGAGACCCCGGTCGACGCGGAACCCTCCACCGAGGAACGCGACCAGCTCGCCGCGATGGTGCCGCAGGCGCGACAGAACGAGATGGAGGTCCGGCTGGCGGTGCGTACGGCCGAGGAGCGGGTCTCCTCGATCGCCGGTCGCGCCGACTCGCTGCGCCGGCAGGCCACCGCCGAGCGGGCCGCGCGGGAACGCGCGGCGGCGCGGCGGGCGGCGCGCACCCGCGGCGCGGGGATCGCCCGGGCCGTGGCGGGCGGCGCCCGCGAGGCCCTCACCCGGCTGACCACCTCCATCGCCGCGGCCGAGGAGCACCGCGACGCCGTGGCGCGCGAGCGCGCCTCCCGCGAGGCCGAGCTGCAGGAGGTACGCGGCGCGGCCAAGCGGCTCGCCGCCGAGCTGGAGCGGCTGACCAGCCAGGTGCACCGGGACGAGGTGGCCCGCGCCGAGCAGCGGCTGCGCATCGAGCAGCTGGAGGCGAAGGCCGCGGAGGACTTCGGGCTGGACGTGGAGACCCTGGTCGCCGAGTACGGTCCGCACCAGCCCGTCCCGCCCACCCAGGCCGACGTGGCGGCGGCCGAGCGGGACGGCCTGCCGGTGCCCGAGCCGGTGCGCTACGAGCGGCCGGTGCAGGAGAAGCGGGCCGCCAAGGCGGAACGGGAACTGACCCTGCTCGGCAAGGTCAACCCGCTCGCGCTGGAGGAGTTCGCCGCGCTGGAGGAGCGCTACAAGTTCCTCTCGGAGCAACTGGAGGACCTCAAGGCCACCCGCCGCGACCTGCTCACCGTGGTCAAGGACGTCGACGACCGGATCCTGGAGGTCTTCGCCAGCGCGTTCGAGGACACGGCCCGGGAGTTCCAGCAGGTCTTCACCGTGCTCTTCCCCGGCGGCGAGGGCCGGCTCGTGCTCACCGACCCGGAGGACCTGCTCACCACCGGCGTCGAGGTGGAGGCCCGCCCGCCGGGTAAGAAGATCAAGCGGTTGTCGCTGCTCTCCGGCGGCGAGCGGTCGCTGACCGCGGTGGCGATGCTGGTGGCGATCTTCCGCGCCCGGCCCAGCCCTTTCTACATCATGGACGAGGTGGAGGCGGCGCTCGACGACGTCAACCTGGGCCGGCTGATCACGCTGCTGGCCCAGTTGCGGGAGAAGAGCCAGCTCATCGTCATCACGCACCAGAAGCGGACGATGGAGGTCGCCGACGCCCTGTACGGCGTGACCATGCGCAACGGGGTGACCCAGGTGATCAGCCAACGGCTCAACCGGGCCGACGGGGACGACGAGCGGCGCGGCCGCGGCGAGGAGAACGAGTAGTGGGTCGGGAACGCGCCACGGCGCTCCTGGTGGACTTCGACGGCGTCCTGCGACGCTGGGACCCGGCGGTGGCCGCCGGCGTGGAGCGGGAGTACGGCCTGTCCGAGGGCGTACTCACCGAGATCGCCATGCAGTGGGGGCGGCTCCAGCCGGTGCTCACCGGCAAGGTCAGCCACGCCGACTGGATGACCAGCGTGGCCGACGCGCTGGCCGGGCCGGCCGGCGGGCCGGAGCGCGCCCGGGCCGCGGTCGAGCAGTGGCAGCGCTACCGGGGCGAGGTGGACACCGAGGTGCTCGACTTCGTCCGCGGGGTACGCGCCGGCGGCCTCCCGGTCGGCCTCGCCACCAACGCCACCGACCTGCTCGACGACGACCTGGCCGCGCTCGGCCTGGTCGGCGAGTTCGACGCGGTGGTCAACTCGTACCGGCTCGGGGTGAACAAGCCGGCCAAGGAGTACTTCCAGGCCGCCTGCCGGGCGGTGGCCACCCCGCCGGACCGGGTGCTCTTCGTCGACGACGAGGACTGGTCGGTGCGCGGCGCCCGGGTCGCCGGGCTGTCGGCGCTCCGCTGGACCGGCCGCCCCGAGGACCTGCGCTACCTGCGGGCGGCGCTGGCGTACTGAGGCGCTGCCCGGGCTCGTCCGCTCGGGCCGTCGTGCGGGGCTGCCGGGCCGGCGGCGCAGGGCTCCCCGGGTGCCGGTGGGCGGCGCTGTGGCGCGGCGCCGCCCCGGGCGGTCAGTCGCCGGTGACGCCGTCGATGCGTTCGCGGATCAGGTCGGCGTGGCCGTTGTGCCGGGCGTACTCCTCGATCATGTGCACGTAGACCCAGCGCAGGTTGAACGTCCGGCGCTTCGGGCCGACCTCCGTGAAGGTGTCGTCGAGCGAGCGGCCCGCCGCGGCGGCCCGGGCCAGCTCCACCTCCCGGTGGAACGTGGCGAGGTCGGCCTCGGCGTCGGCGGTGCTGACGTCGTGGTCGGCGTCCGGGTTGTCGGGGGTGAAGTAGGGGTAGTCGACGCGCTCGCCGGCGAAGTTCTCCCGGAACCACCAGGCCTCCACCTCGGCCAGGTGCCGGACCAGCCCGAGCAGGGTCAGCCCGGAGGGCTCGACGCTCGGCGTCCGCAACTGCTCGGCGGTCAGCCCGGCGCACTTGAGCAGCAGCGTCTGCCGGTGGTAGTCCAGCCAGCCTTCCAGGATGGTGCGCTCGTCGCCGACGTACGGCTCGGGGGTCCGGGTGATCTCCGGTGCTCTCCAGGTCATGCCGGCCATCCTCGCCGGCCCGCCCGACAACCCGCGACCGCATATCCGCCGCGACCCGTCCCGGCGTCAGGGCGTGTCCGGGATCCGGGGCGCGCCGCCGCGCCGCGACGTGTCAGGGCACCACGACGACCGGCCAGCGGCCGGCCCGGACGAGGCGGGTGGCGACCGAGCCGACCAGCCGGTGCCCGGCCTGCTCGGAGGAGCCGACGACCACCAGGTCCGCCCGGAACTCGTCGGCCGCCGCACGCAGTTCGGCGTACGCGTCCCCGCGCCGGCGCAGGAAGGTGACCGGCAGGCCGAGTTCCTCGGCGCCGCGCCGGCACTCCCGGCGCAGCTCGGCCGTCAGCTCGTCGTGGCAGCGCTGCACCTCCCCGGCGTCGAGGCCCGGCACGAGCGTGGTCAGCCCGGGTGCGGGGCTGACGTGGACCACCACCAGGGCGGAGCCCTGCCGGCGGGCCAGCCCGGCCGCGTACCAGCCGGCGCGCTCCGAGGTGCGGGTGCCGTCCACGCCGACCAGCACGACCCTCGGCCCGTCCGTGCCGCGCTCGTAGGGCCCCGGCCGGGTGCGCGGGCCGTACTCCTCCCGTTCCGGCGCGTCCGTGCTCATGCCAGCTCCGTCCTCTCCGGTTGCCCTAGGCAACAACAGGGCCGGGCACAGCCCTATTCCGGCCGGCCTAGAAGTACTCCTCGTTGAAGCGGCGCAGCAGCCGGGCGAAGTCCCCGACGTCCGCCGCCGACCAGGTGCCCAGGGTCTGCCGGAAGCGTTCGAGCCGACCGCCCTGCGCCGCGTCGAACCGGCGCTGCCCCTCCTCGGTCAGGCTGAGCCGCGCGGCGCGCCGGTCGGCCGGGTCCGGGTCGCGCCGGACCAGGCCCAGGCCCTCCAGCCCGTGGATCTGCCGGCTCAGCGTCCCCTTGCCGACGCCGAGCCGGGCGGCCAGGTCGGTGAGCCGGACCGAGCCGCACCGGCGCAGCCACAGCAGCAGCCCGTACGCGTCGGGCTCCAGGCCGGGGTGCACCTCCCGGGCGAGTTCCGAGGAGACGGCCCGCCCCCGGCGCAGCAGGGCGGTCAGCTCGTGCTCCACCGCCCGCATCGCCTCCGGCAGGTGCTCGTCCACGTGGTCAGGGTACGGCGGACGGTCTCAGGCGCCTGGAGCCAGCCGCTGCCGCATCACCTCGCGCAGGTGACCGTCGCTGGTGGTGCCCTCGATGGTCACCTCGGCCGCCCGCCCGGTGTGCACCAGCGTGGCGACCGCGTTGCCGAAGTAGGGGCCGGCCAGCCGCTTCCAGCGGAACGGCGGGCGGCGTACCCCGGCGGAGCGGGCGAGCGCCCGGGCGGCTCCGGCCGGCCCGGACGACCAGCCCAGCCGCATCAGCGGGCGCATCCCGGCGGGCACCTGGTTGTGGATGGGCGAGCAGGTGAGCTGGTGCACCGGGGTGACCACGCTCCGGTCGTCGAACCGGGCCCGCGCCACGTACGAGTGGTGCACGTCACCGGAGAGCACGCTGATCGACGCCGGCGGCGCGTACGCCGGCCCGGCCCCGACCCGGTCGCCGGGCTCGCCGGGGGTGCCGCTGCCGATCCGGGCGAACAGCGCGCCGAGCGCGTCGAACGAGCGGCGGAACGCGGCCCAGTGCTCCAGGTCCAGCCCCCGGCGCAGTTGCTCCGACAGGCGCCCGACCCAGCGCCGCCGCGAGTCGGCGAGCTTCTCGTTCCACGCCTCCACGTGGTGGATGCCCGGCGGCAGCAGCCAGGGCAGCGAGGCGCCCACCACGAGGTGGTCGTAGACGCCGTGGGCCCGGTCGAGGAACCACGACCACTCGCCCGGGGGCAGCATCGCCCGCTGGCCGGGCTCCAGCACCCGGCTGCACCGGTTGTCCAGCATCACCAGCCGGGTCCGGCCCAGGTCCAGCGCGTAGCTCCACTGGTACTGCACGGCCCGCCACCGCTCGGTGTCGTGGGCGAGGTCGGCCTCGGTGTCGACCCGCTGGCCGAACTCGCGCAGCACGCCGGTGGCGTCCTCCGCCGCGCTGACCTTCGCGAAGACCGGGTCGGCGGCGATCTCGTCGGGGGAGAGGTTGCCCAGGTGCTGGTAGACCCAGTAGGAGGCGAGGCCACTGGCGATCCGCTCCGCCCACCAGGGCTGGTCGCGCATGTCCGCCCGCCAGGCGGCCGAGGTGTTCCAGTCGTCGATGATCTCGTGGTCGTCGAAGATCATCACGCTCGGCACGGTGGAGAGCAGCCAGCGGATCTCCGGGTCGCGCCAGGACTCCAGGTAGAGCTTGGTGTACTCGTCGAAGCTGACCACCTGGTCGCTGGGCGCGCCCCTGGGCCGCCGGCGGCGCCGCTTCAGCAGCCGCCGCACCGTGGGGGAGGTCACGTCCGCGTAGACCTGGTCACCGAGGAGCACCAGCAGGTCGGGCAGGCCGGCCGGGTCGGGGTCGGCCACCAGCCGCCGGGCGTACGCGTCGAGCGCGTCCGGGGGCAGCCGGCGGGTGGTGGCGTGCTGGGTGGTCTCCCGGCACGATCCGAAGATCAACCGGACCGGCTGGTCGAGGTCGTCGGCCGCCCGGGTGCGGATGACGCTGGGCGGGAACCCGCTCGTCGGCACCGGCCAGGCGACCTCGTCGTCGATCAGCACCTCGTAGGTGGTGGCGCTGTTGGGCGTGAGCCCCTCCACCACGACGAGCGCGTAGTGGTGGTCGTACGCGGAGAAGGTGGGCGCGGTGCCGCGGGCGCCGTCGGCCGTGCGGACGGTGACCACGGCGGGCGCGCTGGTCTCGACCCAGACGGTGGCCCGCGTGTCGACCACCCGCCGCAGCAACGGGCCGATGAGCAGGTGTGCCGCGGGCATGGTCGACCTCCAGGTAAGCGGACTTCACTTTTACTACCCGGCCGGCGGTCGCACCACTGCTGGCTGTGACCGAGCCTACCGTCGGTTCCCGGACGGGCCCGCCGGGAGCGGTGGCTGGGACAGCTTCGCCGGCATCTGACAGGATTCCGGCATGACCGAATACCTCCTCATCGCACTCGCCCTGCTCGGCGTGCTGATCCTCGGCGGCATCGGGCTGGTCGTGCCGCGGCTGCGCCGGCGCCCGGAGCCGCCGCTGCCCGAGACGGAGGTCGAGACCCGGGCCGAGGAGGGTCTCGCCGGCCCGCCGGTGGCGGCCCCGGAGGCCGAAATCTCCACCGGGATCCTGGTGGAACCGCCGGTCGTGGAGGCCCCGGCCCCGGTGCTGGAGGTGCCCGAGCCGACCGCCGGGCGGCTGGTCCGGCTGCGCTCCCGGCTGTCCCGCTCGCAGAACGTCTTCGGCAAGAGCCTGCTCGGCCTGCTCAGCCGCGACCACCTCGACGAGGACACCTGGGAGGAGATCGAGGACAGCCTGATCACCGCCGACGTCGGCATCGACGCCACCCGGGAGATCGTCGACCGGCTGCGCGAGCGCACCCGGGTGCTCGGCACCCGCTCCGGCACGGAACTGCGCGCCCTGCTCGCCGCCGAGCTGGTCAACGCCCTCGACCCGACGCTGGACCGCTCGCTGCGCACCGCGCCCAAGGACGGCGTGCCGGCGGTGCTGATGGTGGTCGGCGTCAACGGCGCCGGCAAGACCACGACCTGCGGCAAGATCGCCCGGGTGCTGGTCGCCGACGGCCGGAGCGTGATCCTCGGCGCGGCCGACACCTTCCGCGCCGCCGCCGCCGACCAGCTGGAGACCTGGGCCGGTCGCGTCGGGGCCGAGACCGTGCGTGGTCCGGAGGGGGCCGACCCGGCCAGCGTCGCCTTCGACGCGGTCAAGCGCGGCATCGACACCGGCGTGGACACGGTGCTGATCGACACGGCCGGCCGGTTGCAGAACAAGGTCGGCCTGATGGACGAGCTGGGCAAGGTCAAGCGGGTGGTGGAGAAGCACGGCCCGATCGACGAGACGATCCTGATCCTGGACGCCACCACCGGGCAGAACGGGCTGGAGCAGGCCCGGGTCTTCACCGAGGTGGTCAACGTGACCGGCGTGGTGCTCACCAAGCTCGACGGCACCGCCAAGGGCGGCATCGTGATCGCCGTGCAGCGCAAGCTGGGCATCCCGGTGAAGCTGGTCGGGCTCGGCGAGGGCAAGGACGACCTCGCCCCGTTCGACCCCGCGCAGTTCGTCGACGCGCTGCTCGGTACCGAGCCGCTCGCCCGGGACGCGTAACCTCGCAGTGACGAGCAACGATCGCGCGTACGCCGGGTGGCGCGACCCCAGCCACCCGTCGCAGCGCCTCGGGAGACCGTACGTGACTTCGCAGGAGATCCCGCTGCACGGCGGGAACGTCAGCACCGTGGTGCGCGTCGGCGACACGGTCCGGCGCAACGCCGGGCCGTGGACGCCCTCGGTGCACGCCCTGCTGCGCCACCTGGAGTACGTCGGGTTCACCGGCGCCCCCCGCGCGCTCGGCATGGACGAGCGCAACCGGGAGGTCCTGTCGTACCTGGAGGGGGAGTGCGGGGAGTACCCGCTGGCCCCGCACTGGGTCACCGACGAGGCCCTGGTGACCGTCGCCACCATGCTGCGGATGTTCCACGACGCCCAGTACGGCTTCGTGCCGCCGCCGGGGGCGGTGTGGCGCTCGTTCGGCCCGCCGCCGCCGGACACCGAGGTGATCTGCCACCACGACGCCGCCCCGCACAACGTCATCTGGCGGCCCGACGGCACCCTCGGGCTGATCGACTTCGACCTCGCCTCGCCCGGCGCCCGGATCTACGACGTGGCGTACGCGGCCTGGACGTGGGTGCCGATCTTCTCCGACCGGGACTCGATCACGCTCGGCTGGAAGCACCCCGACCGGCCGCGCCGGCTGCGCCTCTTCGCCGACGCGTACGGGCTGATCCCGCGGGACCGGCACCGGCTGATCCGGACCATCCGCAAGCGGATCGTGGACCACGTCGAGGGCATCCGCCGGATGGCCGCCGCCGGTGAGCCGGCCTTCGTCCGGATCGTGCACAAGGGGCACCTGCGCCGGCCGATGCGGGACCTGCGGCTGCTCGACTACGAGCGCAACGCCCTCGAGTACGCGCTGCGCTGACCGGTCCGTGCCGCCGAGGGCCGTTCCTGCCGGCGGTGAGGTTGTCTTCACACGTCCGAAACAAGGCGTCACCGTCCGGAAATCGACGGGTGACGCTGGGGGAAACAGGGAGCGAGCAGGCTTCCGCGCATCCGGCGTACGGGCGACGCTGCCCCGGAAGCCGGGAAGGAGGGACTTCACCTTTAGGAGGCCGGCGTGCCTGACGCACCCACGATCGATTCCGGCAACACCGTCTGGTTGCTGGTGTCGACGGCGCTCGTGCTGCTCATGACGCCCGGACTGGCGCTGTTCTACGGCGGCCTGAACCGGGCCAAGGGTGTACTGAACATGATGATGATGAGCTTCTCCGCGATCGGGCTCATCTCCGTTCTGTGGTGGTTCTACGGTTTCAGCATCGCGTTCGGCAGCGATGTCAACGGCTTGTGGGGCGACCCGGGCGCCTACCTCGGCACCAGGACCTTCCTCGCCGAGACCGACCTCTGGGGCGCGACGGCGGAGAACCCGAGCGGCATCGGCGTCCCGCTCTACGTGTTCATGGCCTTCCAGATGGTCTTCGCCGTGATCACCGTCGCGCTGATCAGCGGCGCGATCTCCGACCGGGCGAGGTTCGCCGGCTGGCTGCTGTTCGCGTTCGGCTGGGCGACGCTGGTCTACTTCCCGGTCGCGCACTGGGTGTGGGGCGGCGGCATCATCGGCGGCGACATCCACGCGCTCGACTTCGCCGGCGGCACCGCCGTGCACATCAACGCCGGCGCGGCGGCCCTGGCCCTGGCCCTGGTGCTCGGCAGGCGGCTCGGCTGGCCCCGGGAGGGCATGAAGCCGCACAACATCCCGCTCGTCGCGCTCGGCGCCGGGCTGCTCTGGTTCGGCTGGTTCGGCTTCAACGCCGGTTCCGAGCTCACCGTCGACTCGGTCGCCGGCCTGGCCTTCATCAACACCCAGCTCGCCACCGCCGCCGCGGTGCTCGGCTGGATCGCCGTCGAGTGGATCAAGGACAGGAAGCCGACCCTGGTCGGCGCCTCGTCCGGGGCGGTCGCCGGCCTGGTCGCCATCACCCCGGCCTGCGGCTTCGTCGCGCCCTGGGCGGCGGTGCTGCTCGGCGTCGTCGCGGGGGCGGTCTGCGCGCTGGCGATCAGCCTCAAGTACAAGCTCGGCTACGACGACTCGCTCGACGTGGTCGGCGTGCACTTCGTCGGCGGCTGGATCGGGTCGCTCTGGCTCGGCCTGTTCGCCACCAACTCGGTCAACGGCGCGATCACCGACGTGGTCGGCGCCTCGGACGGCCTGTTCTACGGTGGTGGGGTGACCCAGCTCGGCCGGCAGGCCCTGGCCGGCCTGATCGTCACCGTCTGGTCCTTCGCGGTGGCCTGGGTGCTCGCCGTCGCGATCGAGAAGACCATCGGCTTCCGGCTCCGCGCCGAGGACGAGGTCGGCGGCATCGACATCGCCGAGCACGCCGAGAGCGGCTACGACCTGTCGCCGACCACGGGCGGCGGCAGCGCCTTCGCCATGGCCGGGCTGACCGGCGCCAAGCAGACGTCGGCACCGGCCGCGTCCGCCGCGTCCCCCGCCGGGCCGGTCGACGAGCCGGTCGACGAGAAGATCGCCGGTTAACGTTCCTGTGATGGAGGGGTTGGACATGAAGCTGGTGACCGCGGTCATCAAGCCGTACCAACTGGACGCGGTGAAGGAGGCCCTGCACGCCCTCGGCGTGGCCGGCCTGACCGTCAGCGAGGTCCAGGGCTACGGCCGGCAGAAGGGGCACACCGAGGTCTACCGGGGTGCCGAGTACACGGTCGAGTTCCTGCCCAAGATCCGGGTGGAGGTGCTCACCGACGAGATCGACCTGGAGAAGATCGTCGACGCCGTCGTCGCCGCCGCCCGGACCGGCAAGATCGGCGACGGGAAGGTCTGGGTGACCTCGGTCGACGAGGTCGTCCGGGTCCGCACCGGCGAGCGCGGCCTCGACGCGCTCTGACCGGGCCACGACCGACATGACCTCGTCGACCGGGAGGAACGCGTCGGGCCACGCCGGCATCGGCGGCCCGGCCCTCCCGGTCGACGGGTTCGTCGGCGCGGACGCGGGCGTGGGGGAGGCGGCCCGGGCCGCGCGCGCCGACGCCCACGACCGGTGGCTGCGCGCGCTGCTGCCGGACCGGCCCGGTGTGGCGCTCGTCGCCGTCGGCGGGCTGGGACGGCGGCAGTGCGCCCCGCACGGCGACCTCGACCTCGTGCTGCTGCACGCCGGGGTGCCCGGCGTGGACGAGCTCGCCTCGATGATCTGGTATCCCGTCTGGGACGCCGGGCTGCGGCTCGACCACTCCGTCCGCACCGTCGCCGAGGCGCTGTCGGTCGCGCGGGACGACGTGAAGGTCGCCCTCGGGCTGCTCGACGCGCGGCTGGTCGCCGGGGACGCCGGCCTCGCCGACACGCTCGTCCGGTCCGCCGTCGACCACTGGCGGCGCACCGCCGTACGGCAGCTTCCCGGGCTGCGGGAGGTCACCGCCGCCCGCTGGGAGGCCCACGGCGAGCTGGCCTTCCTGCTCGAGGGCGATCTGAAGGAGGCCGCCGGCGGGCTGCGCGACGTGGGGATCCTGCGGGCGATCGCCACCGCCGGGATCACCGACGCGCTGCGCCCCGCCGTCCGCGCCGCGCACCGGCGGCTGCTGGACACCCGGGACGCGCTGCACGTGCGGGTCGGCCGTCGGGTCGACCGGCTGGTCGCCCAGGAACGCGACGGCGTCGCCGCGCTGCTCGGGCTGCGCCAGCCCGCACCCGGCGGACCCGACGCCCGGCTGCGCCAACCCTCGCCCGGCGCGCCCCACGCCGGGCTGCGGGCCGGAGCGGGCGCCGCGGACGGCGACGCGCTGCTGCGCCGGGTGGCCGGGGACGCCCGGACCGTCAGCCACGCCCTCGACGACGCCTTCCGCGCCGCCGACCGGCTCCGCTCCGGCCGCCGCCGGGGGGCCGACGGGCGCCCGGTGCGCCGGCCCGTGGCCCGGGACGTCGTGGAGCACGACGGCGAACTGGTGCTGGCCCGCACCGCGATCGGCGCGCGACCCGACCCGAGCCTGTCGCTGCGGGTCGCCGCCGCCGCGGCCACCACCCGGCTGCCGATCGCCCGGGCCACCTGCGAGTGGCTGGCCGGGTACTGTCCGCCGCTGCCGGCGCCGTGGCCGGCCGAGGCCCGGGCCGCGCTCGTCACCCTGCTCGGCGCCGGTCCCGGCCTGGTGCCGGCCTGGGAGACCTGCGACCGGTACGGGCTGATCGAGGGCTGGCTGCCCGAGTGGACCCGGCTGCGCAGCCTCCCCCAGCACAACCCGGTGCACCGGTTCACCCTCGACCGGCACCTCGTGCAGACCGCGTACGAGGCCAGCCGGCACACCCGCGAGGTGGACCGTCCCGACCTGCTGCTGCTCGGCGCGCTCCTGCACGACGTCGGCAAGGGCCTGCCGGGGGACCACAGCACGGTCGGGGCTCCGCTGGCCGAGGCGGTGGCCGCCCGGATCGGCCGGCCCGAGCCCGAGGTGGCGCTGATCGGCACGCTGGTCCGGCTGCACCTGCTCCTGCCCGACGTCGCCACCCGGCGGGACCTCGCCGACCCGGTCACCATCTCCGGGGTGGCCGAGCGGGTCGGCGACACCACCACCCTGGACCTGCTGCACGTCCTGGTCCGCGCCGACGCCGCGGCCACCGGGCCGGCCGCCTGGTCGGACTGGAAGGGCCGGCTGGTCGCCGAGCTGGTCGCCCGGGTCCGCACGGCGCTGGACACCGGCGCGCTGCCCGCCCCGCCCGCCCCGGACCCGGCGCTGCTGGCGGGGCCCCTGCCGGTCGTACACCTGACCGGGGACCGGGTGGCGGTGGCCGCGGCGGACCGGCGCGGCCTGCTCGCGACGGTGGCCGGGTGCCTGGCCCTGCACCGGCTGGAGGTGATCTCCGCCGACGCCGCCACGGTCGACGGCCGGGCCCTGGTCGAGTGCCGGGTGCAGCCCCGCTACGGCCTGGCCCCCGACCCGATCGCCCTCGGCGCCGACCTGCGCCGCGCGGTGAGCGGCGACGTCTCGGTCACCCAGCGGCTGCGCGGCCGGGCCCTGGCGGCGCGGGCCGAGGGGGCCGCGCCGCGGGTGGTCTGGCACCGGGAAGCGGCCACCGACGCCGTGTTGCTGGAGCTGCGCGCCGCCGACGCGGCGGGCCTGCTCTACCGGGTCGCCCGCGCCCTCGACGAGGCCGGCGCCCAGGTGCGCGCGGCGCGCATCTCCACCCTCGGCGGGGACGTGGTGGACGCGTTCTACCTCGTCGGCGGCTGGCCGGACGACGCCACGCGCGCCGGCCTGGAGGCCGCCGTCCTCGGCGCTGTCTGAGCGCGGACGCCCGGGCCGCACCACGTCGAGCCGCGTGTGCGGGGAGCCACCCGCCCGCCGCGGCCGGCGACCGCGCGTACCCACCTGGGGCGGGCGATGGTGCAGGTGGGCACCCGGGGGCCGGGACCCGCTGGTCGTCTCCGCGGACCGGTCGGGGCTGGTCGCGGGGTGACGGCACCGGGCGGGCCGGGGTGGTCGGGCCGCCCGGAAGCAATGGCGAGGTGGGACGGTTACCCTTGCGGGTGGCCGGCCTTGTGCGTGCCGGCCGACCTGTGCCCGCCGAAACACTGACAAACGGGATGTTCGCGTGTTTGACACCTTGAGTGACCGCCTGTCCGGGATCTTCACCAAGCTCCGCGGCAAGGGTCGGCTCACCGACGCCGACATCGACGCCACCGCGCGCGAGATCCGCCTCGCGCTGCTGGAGGCGGACGTCGCGCTGCCGGTGGTCAAGGGCTTCATCGCGAACGTCAAGGAGCGGGCGCGCGGCGCCGAGGTCTCCCAGGCGCTCAACCCCGCCCAGCAGATCATCAAGATCGTCAACGACGAGCTGGTCAACGTGCTCGGTGGCGAGGGGCGTCGGCTCCAGTTCGCCAAGCAGCCGCCGACCGTGATCATGCTGGCCGGTCTCCAGGGTTCCGGCAAGACCACCCTCGCCGGCAAGCTGGCCCGCTGGCTGAAGGCCCAGGGGCACCAGCCGCTGCTGGTCGCCGCCGACCTCCAGCGCCCCAACGCCGTCGGGCAGCTCCAGGTGCTCGGTGGCCGCGCCGGCGTCGAGGTGTACGCCCCCGAGCCCGGCAACGGCGTCGGCGACCCGGTGCAGGTCGCCCGCGCCTCGGTCGAGCACGCGAAGCGGGCGGCCCGGGACATCGTCATCGTCGACACCGCCGGCCGGCTGGGCATCGACGCCGAGATGATGCAGCAGGCCGCCGACATCCGCGACGCGGTCGACCCCGAAGAGGTCATCTTCGTCATCGACGCCATGGTCGGTCAGGACGCCGTGCGCACCGCCGAGGCATTCCGCGACGGCGTCGGCATCACCGGCGTGGTCCTCTCCAAGCTCGACGGCGACGCCCGCGGCGGCGCCGCGCTGTCGGTCCGAGAGGTCACCGGGCAGCCGATCCTGTTCGCCTCCACCGGCGAGAAGCTGGAGGACTTCGACGTCTTCCACCCCGACCGGATGGCCAGCCGGATCCTGGGCATGGGCGACGTCCTCACTCTGATCGAGCAGGCCGAGCAGGCCTTCGACGCCGATCAGAAGGAGAAGATGACCGCCAAGCTGATGGGCGGCGAGCAGTTCACCCTGGAGGACTTCCTCGACCAGCTCATCGCGGTCCGCCGGATGGGCCCGATCGCCAACGTGCTGGCCATGATGCCGGGCATGGGGCAGATGAAGGACCAGCTCGCGGAGCTGGACGACAAGCACTTCGACCGGGTCACCGCGATCATCCGGTCGATGACGCCGGGCGAGCGCACCAACCCGAAGATCATCAACGGCTCCCGCCGGGCCCGCATCGCCAACGGCTCCGGCGTCACCGTGATGGACGTCAACCAGCTGCTCAACCGCTTCGCCGACGCGCAGAAGATGATGAAGCAGATGGGCGGCATGATGGGCCTGCCCGGCGGTCGGCGCAAGGCGACCAAGTCGCCGAAGAACAAGCGCAAGGGCACCAAGGGCGGCGGTCGGCCGCGCGCCGGGGCGGGCGCCGGGCTGCCGGGCGGCTTCCCGGGCGGCATGCCGCAGCTCCCGCCGGGGATGGACCCGAACGACCTGGCCGCCGGCCAGGGCCTGCCCCCGGGCTTCAAGCTGCCGAAGATCGACTTCAACAAGCTCGGCAAGGGCGGCGACGGCCGGCCCCGCTGAGGCGTGTCGTTGGCGGCGGGTGACGTCATCCTTGCCTAGGGTGATGTCGCCCCTGGAGGAGGAGTCATGACCGTGGCACCCATCCTGCCCGAGCGGTCGGAATGGACGGTTGACGACCTCGGTGACCTGCCGAAGGACCTTCCGTACGAGTTGGTCAACGGAAGGTTGATCCTGCCGTCCCCCACAGCCGTGCACCAGGACCTCTGTGTCGAGCTGCTGCTCGCACTCCGGGTCAACTGCCCCGCCGACTACCTGGTCAGCATCGACCTGTCGATGCGGATCGACCGCCGCAACGAACCCCGCCCCGACGTGGTCGCGATCCGCCGCGAACACGCCGACCGGTCGCCCGTCCCCGTCGAGGACGCCCTGCTGGCCGTCGAGGTCCTCTCGCCGACCTCCACGTTCCGCGACCTCTACGACAAGGCGAAGGTCTACGCGCACGCCGGGGTGCGGACGTACTGGGTGGTCGACCCGCTGCACGAGCGGATGACCCTGACGGAATACACGCTCGGCCCCACCGGCGAGTACGAGGTGGTGACCCACACCGAGGACCTCTTCGTCACCGAGCGGCCCTGGAAGGTCTCCGTCGACCTGCCCGCGCTGACGACGCGGCGGGCGGGGCTGCTCGCGCGCGACGGCGGCTGACCGCACCGGTCCACCCGGGCGGGGCCCGGCCGTGACCGGCCGGGCCCCGCTTTCCGTGCGACCGGTCAGGACACCAGGTCCGGCCGGTCGGTGACCCGCAGCGCGTTGACGATCGGCGCGCCGAAGCCCTTGTGCGTCACGAACCGCACGTTGAGCTGGCCGTCGGTCACCCGCACCGTGTACGTCCGGCTCAGCGCGGCGAAGCTGCCCACCTCACCCGCCACGTCCAGGGACGGCAGGACCTCCTGGCCCTCGAGCAGCACGTCGAAGACCCGCTTGTCCGGCGACTGCCGGCGGACTTCGGCGAAGTCCAGCTCCACCGTGTAGTAGCCGTCCGCGAGCCCGTCGACGCGGTACTCGTACATCCCCTCCCGCAGGTCCGCGAAGCGGGCCGGGTCGTTGGTGCCGGTGATCGGGGTGCCGGTCGACTGCCGGCTGGAGTTGCCGAGGTGGCCCGCCCCGCCGGCGGCCCAGGCCCGGTCCGGCGACCAGGTCTGACCCTCCACGTCCGCCCGCGCCGCGCCCGCCCCGGCGTCGATCGCCAGGACGTGGCTCGGTACCACCAGGGTGACCGGGACGACCAGGACCGGCTGGCGGCCGCTGGCCGAGGTGATCCGCAGCTTCGCCCGGTGGTGGGTGCCGGGGGTCAGGCCCGCGGTGCTGACCGCCACGCCGACGGTGTGCCGGCCACCGCTGGCCAGGGTGCCGGTGGCGCCGGAGAGCGCCAGCCAGGCGATGTCCTGCGGCGCGCCGTCGGCGTTCAGCTCGGTGACCGTGACGTCGGTGCCCAGCGCGCCCGTGTTGCTGAGGGCGATCTGCCGGCCCCGGGTCTGGTCGGCCGCCGCGACGACGGTCAGCTCGGTCGTCGGGGTGGCCACCCGGGCGGTGCGCAGCGCCGGCGAGCGGACCTCGGCCCCGCCGGCCGACACCGCCACCGTGCCGGCGGCCGGCTCGTAGTGCTCCTTCTCGACACCGAACTCGACCGCGCCGGTCGGGGCCTGGATCAGGTACGAGCCGTCGGCCTCGGTCGTCTCCGTGGTCGTCGCGTCGCCCGTCCGGGCGGTCACCGTGGCCCCGGCGACCGGGTGCCCGTCGTTGGCGTCGGTGACCACGCCGGAGAGCACCCCGGTGCGGGTGGTGCGGAACGCGATCGCGGTGCCGTCGGCGATCGCCTGGGCGTTGTACGAGTACTCGAAGCCCACGGTGCCGTCGACGTTCTCCAGGCCGATCGTCGCGCCGGTGCCGGTCTCCACGCCGGTGCCGTCGACGTCGGCGTACCGGTAGGTGATCGAGCCGTCCTCGCCGATGGCGGCGCTGAAGGTCAGCCGCGTCGACCGGTCGGCGAAGACCGACACGTTGCGCCACTCCACCACGAAGGTGCGGTTCGGCCTGGCGCCGGTGACGGCGGTGTAGATCCCCGAGTCGGCCTCCACGTAGAGGTCGTCCCAGAACGGGAAGAGCGCGAGGTCGGGGTTGGCGGTGTTCGGCAGGGCGGTGTTGGCGCGGCTGGTCGACGCGGTGCCGAAGCCGAGCACGCCGTTGGTGCTCACCCAGGCCTGCCGGTAGGACTTGCCGTACAGCGGCACCCGGAAGGGCAGCGTGACGGGCGCGGTCCGGTCGTCCCCGGTCAGCGGCATCAGCTCCGTGCCGCTCACGAAGGACCCCCCGGCCGCGCCGCAGGCGTACCCGAAGGCGTCGACCCGGTCGGGCAGGGTGACGTCCAGGACGGTGTCCGCGCCGACCTGCGCCGGCCGGGTCACCACGTCCGAGCAGCGGTACGCATGCGCGAAGCGGACGTCGTACGCGCCCTGCGGCACGGTCACCTGGTAGCGGCCCTGCTCGTCGGCGGTGGTGGCGAGCGGGGTGCCGAGGACGGTGACGCTGGCGCCGCCGGCCGGGCCCGCCGAGGTGCGCACGGTGCCGCTGAGCGTGGCCGAGGGGGCCTGCTCGACGGTGACGTCCGCGTCGACCGTCTGGTTCTCGGTGACCGTCACCGAGGTGGTCGCCGTCAGGTAGCCGAACTTGCTCACCGAGACGGTGTACGCGCCGACCATCAGCCGGTCGAACGCGTAGGAGCCGTCGGCGGCGGTGGTGGTGGCGCGGCCCATCGGGCCGGTGACCGTCACGCTGGCCCCGGCCAGCGGTGCGCCGCCCGAGGTGACCTGGCCGCCCAGCGCGCCGAGGGCGCCCCGGGGGGTGGCGTTGACCGCCGCGTACGCGTCGAGCCGGCCCTCGCCGAAGACGTTGTTGTCGTCGACCGTGCCACCGCAGGTGAGCGCGTTGACGTCGATCGCGGTGTCGTCCAGGATGCGCCGGGTCTCGGCGATGTCACCCTGGATGGCCGGCGAGGCCGACCACATCAGCGCCACGGTCGCCGCCGTGTGCGGCGAGGCCATCGAGGTGCCGCTGAAGGACGCGTAGCCGCCCGGCACCGAGGAGCGTACGTTGGCGCCCGGCGCGGCGATGTTCGGCTTGATGTCGCTGTTCTCGCCGGTGCCCCGGCTGGAGAAGCTGGCGATCGCGTTGTTCACGTCGAACGCGCCGGAGCTGTAGCTGATCGTGTACGACCCGGGGCTGCCGGAGGTGTTGCAGCTCGGGCCGCTGTTGCCGTTGGAGAAGGCCGGGAAGATGCCGGCGGCCACCCACGACGAGACGGTCTCGGTGTACCACGGGTCGTAGGCGCTGGAGCCCCAGGAGTTGTTCACGATGTCGGGGGCGAGGTCGGGGCGCGGGTTCGCGCCGTTGAGGTCGGTGGGCGCGACGATCCACTGGCCGGAGGCGAGCAGCGACGCCCGCGAACAGCTGCTGGTCTCGCAGCCCTTGGCGGCGATCCACCGGGCGCCCGGGGCCACGCCGATCACGTTGGCGCCGTCCGAGCCGACCATCGTGCCCATGGTGTGCGTGCCGTGGTCGTTGTTGTCGCACGGGGCGGCGGTGGGGCAGACGTCGGCCGGGTCGAACCAGTTGTAGTTGTGGTCGAGCGTGCCGTCGCCGTTGCGGCCCCGGTAGCTGGCGGCCACGGCGGGGTGGGTGACGTCGACCCCGCTGTCGATGTTGGCGACCACGACGCCCTCGCCGCGTACGCCCAGCTCGTTCCAGACCCGGGGAGCCCCGACCCGGTCGATGTTCCACTCCGCCGCGTCGGTGGCGGGAACGGTCTCGCCGGGCAGCGGCTTCGGGATGTCGACCGGGTCGTCGGCGAGGATCTCGGCCACGTCGGAGCGGACGGCCAGGTCGCCGAGCAGGTCGGCGTCGCCGGTCACCCTGATCGCGTTGACCAGCCAGAACGGGGTGAACTCGGCGCCCTCGGCGGCCAGCGCGGCACGCAGGCCCGCCTGGCTGCGCGCGGCGTGCGCGGTCTTGGTGCGGTGGACGTACGCGGCCTTGTCCGCCTTACGCCGGAGTTTGGCCGCGCCGGACAGGTCGGCCTTGCTGTCCAGGAAGACCCAGAAGCTGGCCTTGGTCCGGCCGGCGAGCCGGGCGGTGAGCTTCTTGTCGACCTTCTCGGCCACGGCCCGGGCCTCGGCCCGGGCGGGGTCGGGTCCGGCGGCGGCGGGTCCGCCGGCGCCGATCGGGAGGGTGAGGCCGACCGCCAGGCCGACCACTGCCATTCGCCATCGTCGTGGTGCCACTGTCCCGACGCTCCTTTGGTGAGGCGAAACCGGGTGTGCCCCCAGGTTCGGGCACTTTGGGTGCATCCTGACGACGGAAGATCCCTTCAGCAAGACATGTATACATAAAGGAATATGTCAATCAACTGTTCGTGCCTCTCCGTGACGAGGCAACGACGGATTGGGACCGTCGGCGTCCGGGCCGCCCCGCCGGCCCGCCGCCCGCCGAGGTGGCCCGGCGGGACCCGGCCCGCGCCGGCCGGGGAGAATGGCCGCGGACCGCCCTTTCGCTCGCAGACGGAGGACGCATGGCCTGGCACGTACGCGGCGTGGTGCTGCCCGACGACGAGGTCCGTGACCTGTGGCTGGTCGGGGACCGGGTGACCTTCACCCCGGTGCCGGACGCGGAGACCATCGCCGACGGCGGCTTCGTGCTGCCCGGCCTGATCGACGCGCACTGCCACATCGGCATCGCCCGGGGCGGCGCCCCGATCACCTCGCTCGACCAGGCCCGCGAGCTGGCCCGCACCGACCGGGACGCCGGCGTCCTCGCGATCCGCGACGCCGGGTCGCCGTACCCGTACCCCGAACTGGACGACGCCGAGGACCTGCCGCGGCTGGCCCGCGCCGGCCGGCACGTCGCGCCGCCGAAGCGCTACCTGCGCGACATCGGCGTGGAGGTCGGCGCGGCGGAGGTGGCGGCGACCGTGGCCGCGCAGGCGCGCGCCGGCAACGGCTGGGTCAAGCTGGTGGGCGACTGGATCGACCGGGGCGTCGGCGACCTGGCCCCGGCCTGGGACGCCGACACGATGACCGCCGCCGTCGAGGCCGCGCACGCCGCCGGCGTCCGGGCCGCCGTGCACACCTTCTCCGAGTCGGCCGTCGAGATCATGGTGCGGGCCGGGGTGGACTCGGTGGAGCACGGCACCGGGCTGAGCCTCGACCTGATCGACGAGATGGCCCGGCGGGGCACCGCCCTGGTCCCCACGATGATCAACATTCAGACCTTCGGCGGCATCGCCGACCAGGCGCGCGCCAAGTTCCCCGGCTACGCCGACCACATGGTCGCCCTGCGCGACCGCTTCCCCGAGGTGGTGCGGGCCGCGTACGAGGCGGGGGTGCCGATCTACGTGGGCACGGACGCGGGCGGCGGCATCGACCACGGCCTCGCGGCGGAGGAGATGCTGCTGCTGCACGAGCGGGCCGGCATGTCCACGACCGACGTGCTCGCCGCCGCCTCCTGGCGGGCCCGCGAGTGGCTCGGCTTCCCCGGCCTGGTCGAGGGCGGCCTCGCGGACCTGGTCGTCTACGCCGACGACCCGCGCGCCGACCTGCGCGCCGTGCGCAGCCCCGCCCGCATCGTGCTGCGCGGTCGCGTCGTCCGCTGACCTGCCGTGCCCGCCCGCCGGCGGCGGCTCGTCGGTCTTGCGCCGGGTCCCGGGTGACCGAGCCGGCGTGTGGGTGCTCCCGCCCGGTGCCGCGCCGGTCAGCCGGTGTGGGCGCCCTGGGTGACCGCGTGCAGGAGCAGGTACACCGCCAGGTCGGCGAGGGCGGCGGCGGTCTGTGCGACCGGGGCGCCGGGCAGGACGATGTGGCTGATCACCAACCGGATGACCGAGTCCGTGGCGAAGGCGACCGCGGCCCGGTCGGCGTCCGGCAGCACGCCGTCGGCCCACTCCAGGAGCACCTCGGTGGCCTCGGTCAGGACCAGCTCCGACCGGGTGGTCAGGTAGGGCAGCAGCTCGTCGGAGCCGCCCCCGGTGCTGGTCAGGACGGCCTTGATCAACGGGTCGCCGGCCGCCTGCGTGAGGGTGTGCGAGATGGTGGCGTGCGCGGCCGCCCGGACGTCGTCGCCGTGTGCCCGCAGGAGGGCGCGCACGTCGCCGACGAACCGGTCGACCTCCCGCCGGGCGAGCGCCTCGGCCAGCCCCGCCTTGCTGCCGAACTCGTTGTAGACCGTCTGCCGGCTGACCCCCGCCGCCCGCGCGACGGCCCCCATCCGGACGGCGTCCCAACCGCCCGCGACCGTCAGCGCCCGGGCGGCATCGACGATCGCGTCCCTGGACCGGCTGCCGTTGTTCACGCTGCCATCGTGGCGTACGCCCCCGGCCCGCCGCACCCGGCCGTCCCGGCAGCTGACGACGACACCGCGCCCGATCGCGCCGTCCGGACGGCCGACGCATAGGATGTGCGGTCATGGCACGCGTGCTCACTCCCCGTGCGGAGGACTTTCCCCGCTGGTACCAGGACCTGATCGCCAAGGCGAAGCTGGCCGACAACGGCCCGGTCCGGGGGACCATGGTCATCCGGCCGGCCGGCTACGCCATCTGGGAGCGGATGCAGGCCGAGATGGACGCCCGGATCAAGGCGGCGGGCGCGGAGAACGCGTACTTCCCGCTCTTCATCCCCGAGAGCTACCTCAAGCGGGAGGCCGAGCACGTCGAGGGCTTCTCGCCGGAGCTCGCCGTGGTCACCCACGGCGGCGGCAAGCAGCTCGCCGAGCCGGTCGTGGTGCGCCCCACCAGCGAGACCGTCATCGGCGAGTTCATGGCCAAGTGGATCGACTCCTACCGGGACCTGCCGCTGCTGCTCAACCAGTGGGCCAACGTGGTCCGCTGGGAGCTGCGCCCCCGGGTCTTCCTGCGCACCAGCGAGTTCCTGTGGCAGGAGGGGCACACCGCGCACGCCACCCGCTCCGACGCGCGGGCCTACGCCCGCAGGATCCTGCACGAGGCGTACGAGGACCTGATGGTCAACGTGCTCGGCATCCCGGTGGTCGTCGGCCTGAAGACGGCCCGCGAGCGCTTCGCCGGCGCGACCGCCACCTACACCTGCGAAGGCATGATGGGTGACGGCAAGGCCCTCCAGCTCGGCACCAGCCACGAGCTGGGGCAGAACTTCGCCAAGGCGTTCGACATCAGCTACTCGTCGGCCGAGGGTGGCCGGGAGCACGCCTGGACGACCTCCTGGGGCACCTCGACCCGGATGCTCGGCGGCCTGATCATGTGCCACGGCGACGACAACGGCCTGCGGGTGCCGCCGAAGCTGGCGCCGGTGCAGGCGTACGTCATGGTGGTCAAGGACGGCGAGGGCGTCGGAGAGGCGGCGACCAAGTTGCGCGACGCGCTGCGCGACGCCGGCGTCCGGGTCGCGCTCGACGACCGCACCGACACCCCGTTCGGCCGCCGGGCCGTCGACGCCGAGCTGCGCGGCTATCCGGTACGCGTCGAGGTCGGCCCCCGCGACCTGGCCGCCGGCAACGCCGTCGTGGTCCGGCGCACCGACGGCTCGAAGTCCCCGACGGCCGTGGCCGACGTGGTCACCACCGTGCTGGCCGCCCTCGACGCCGACCAGCGGGCGCTGCACGACCAGGCCCTGGCGCACCGCCAGTCCCGCACCGTCGAGGTGTCGACCCTGGCCGAGGCGATCGAGGCGGCCGCCACCGGCTGGGCCCGGGTGCCGTGGTCGGCGGTCGGCGTCCAGGGCGAGGCGGAGGCCAACGGGCAGGGCGTCACCGTGCGCTGCCTGGTGCGCGCCGACGGCTCCGTGCCCGACACCGAGGACGAGCCGGACCTCGTCGCCATCCTGGCCCGCGCCTACTGAGGTGTGCGGAAGGGCCCTTTCCGGCGACTTCGTTGCGGGGAAGGGCCCTTCCGCACACGCTGAGCGGGTTGCCGGCGGCCGGTGTCGGTGCCGGTAGGGTCGGGGCGTGAGATTCGAACCGGGCGGCTGATCGTGCACCGCAACGTGCGGCGGGGCCGGATCGGCTGGGTGCGTACCGCACGGGTGGTCAGCGACGACGACCGGGGCCTGGTGCTCTGGGTGGCCCGGAACTCCCCGGTGGCGAGCGAGGTCACCGAGGCCGGGCTGGGCATGCGGGCGGTGCCGTTCGCCGAGTGGATCTCCTCGTCCTACCGCCTGGCCGCCGGCCGGTGGAACGGCCCGCCCGTGCTGAAGTTCCTGCCCGCCGGGGCGAGCCACTCGGTGTGGTGGTTCCGCGACGCGCACGACCGCTTCGCCGCCTGGTACGTCAACCTGGAGGAGCCCGGGGTGCGCTGGGACGACGGCGCGCTCGCCGGGGTCGACATGGTGGACCAGGACCTCGACGTGGTCGTCCGGCCGGACCTGGGCTGGGAGTGGAAGGACGAGGACGAGTTCGTCGAGCGGCTCGCCTTCCCCACGCACTACTGGGTCGCCGACCCCGACGCCGTCCGGGCCGAGGGCAAGCGGGTGATCGCGCTGGCCGAGGCGGGGGAGTTCCCCTTCGACGGCACCTGGTGCGACTTCGCCCCGCCGCCGGAGTGGACCACTCCCGACGAGCTTCCGCCCGGCTGGGACCGCGCCCCCGTGCGCTGACCCGGCAGGGTGTGTTTTCGGTCACTTCCGTCGGTGTGCGGGTGACCCCGGGCGGTCCGGTGTGAGAGATCCGGGCCCGATCTGGCAGAATGGCTGGCTGGTATCCGGCGTGTGTCCGGCGCCCTCTAACCCGGGCACCGCGCCAGTCCACCGAGCAGTCTCCGGCCCAAACCCCACTGTGCCGGTCGGCGCTCACCCGTGCACCGCCCTCGTCAGGGCTGGTGAGATCGCAACAGGAGCGAAACAACTGTGGCCGTAAAGATCCGGCTCCTGCGGATGGGCAAGATCCGCAACCCGCAGTACCGCATCGTCGTCGCCGACTCGCGCACCAAGCGCGACGGCCGGGCGATCGAGTTCGTCGGGGTCTACCAGCCGAAGGAAGACCCTTCGGTGATCGAGGTCAAGTCGGAGCGGGTCCAGTACTGGCTGTCCGTCGGCGCCCAGCCGAGCGAGGCGGTGCAGCGGCTGCTGGAGCTGACCGGTGACTGGCAGAAGTTCAAGGGCCTGCCGGCCCCGCCGCCGCTGAAGGTCGCCGCGGAGCGGGTCGACCGCACCGCCGCGTACGAGGCCGAGGCGAAGGCCGCCGCCGGGCTGGCCGAGACCCCGGCCAAGCCGGCCAAGAAGGCCGCCAAGGCCGAGGCTCCGGCCGCCGAGGAGGCGCCGAAGACCGAGGAGCAGGCCGGTGCGGACTCCGGCGAGCAGGCCTGACATGGCACTGCGTCCGGCGTTGGAGCACCTGGTCAAGGGCATCGTCGACCACCCCGATGACGTGCGCGTCCGGCTGGTCGACTCCCGTCGGGGCAAGCGGCTCGAAGTCCGCGTGCACCCGGAGGACCTCGGCACGGTGATCGGGCGGTCCGGCCGGACCGCCAAGGCGCTGCGCCAGGTGATCGGCTCCATCGGCGGGCGCGGCGTACGCGTCGACATCGTCGACTCGTACTGATGCTGCTCATCGTCGGCAGGATCGGCAAGCCGCACGGGATCCGCGGTGAGGTCACCGTGGAGGTGCGGACCGACGAGCCCGAAGCGCGCTTCGCTCCCGGTTCGGTTTTGCGTACCGAACCGGGAGCGGCGCCGCCGCAGCAGGCCGCGCCCGAGCACGGGGAGCCGTTCCGGGTTCCCGCCGAGCTGACCGTGGAAGCCGCCCGCTGGCACCAGGGACGGCTGCTGGTGGCGTTCGAGGGCGTGCTGGACCGGGACGTCGCCGAGGCGCTGCGCGGCACGCTCGTCGCGGTCGACAGCGCCGACGTCGCCCCGCCCGAGGACCCGGAGGAGTTCCACGACCACCAGCTCGTCGGGCTGGCCGTGGTCACCCCGGGCGGCGAGCGGCTGGGCGAGGTGGCCCGGATCGACCACGCCCCCGCCTCCGACCTGCTGGTGCTGCGCCGCCCCGAGGGCCGCACCGCGCTCATCCCGTTCGTCAAGGCGATCGTCCCCGAGGTTGACCTCGCCGGCGGTCGTGTCGTCGTCGACCCGCCGGCCGGTCTGCTCGACCTGTAGAGCTGCTGGAGCACCCCCGCATGCGCGTCGACATCGTGTCGATCTTCCCGGAATACTTCGCCCCGCTGGACCTGTCGCTGATCGGCAGGGCGCGGGCGAACGGCACGCTGCGGCTGGCCGTACACGACCTGCGGAGCTGGACCCACGACGTGCACCGCACGGTCGACGACACGCCGTACGGCGGCGGGCCCGGCATGGTGATGCGGCCGGAGCCGTGGGGCGAGGCGCTCGACGCCCTCGCCCCGGCGGAGGTGGCCCCGCCCCGGCTGGTGGTGCCCGCGCCGACGGGTGCCCCCTTCACCCAGGCGATGGCGCACGAGCTGGCGGCCGAGCCGCACCTGCTCTTCGCCTGCGGCCGGTACGAGGGCATCGACCAGCGGGTGCTCGACCACGCCGCCACCCGGATGCCGGTGACCGAGGTCTCCCTCGGCGACTACGTCCTCTTCGGCGGGGAGGTGGCCGTCCTGGTGATCCTGGAGGCGGTCACCCGGCTGCTGCCCGGGGTGCTCGGCAACGCGGGCTCGCTGGACGAGGAGTCGCACGCCCACGGGCTGCTGGAGGCCCCCATGTACACCAAGCCGGCGACCTGGCGCGGGCTGGAGGTGCCGGAGGTGCTCCGCTCCGGCGACCACGGGCGGATCGCCCGCTGGCGGCGGGACCAGGCGCTGACCCGCACCGCCCGGCGCCGCCCGGACATGCTCGCCGCGCTCGACCCGGAGCGCCTGGACAAGCGGGACATCGCCGCGCTGGACGGGGCCGGATTTCAGGTGCCCCCGGGGGATGTGGCAAAGTAGGGGGGTTGCCGCAACCGGCCGCGCCGCGGACGGCTGCGAGGATCCTCGACCGAGGTCGGGCCACCGACCACACCCGGGGATCAGAATCACCCACCCGCGCACCGATTGACGGTGCGCCGTGAGCCCCACGAGGACGCAGCGATGAACATCCTGGACGCCCTTGACGCCCAGTCGAAGCGGACCGACCTCCCCGACTTCCGTGCCGGTGACACCGTCAAGGTGCACGCCCGGGTCGTCGAGGGCAACCGGTCCCGTGTCCAGATCTTCCAGGGCGTCGTCATCCGCCGCCAGGGTGACGGTCTGCGCGAGACCTTCTCGGTGCGCAAGATCAGCTTCGGTGTCGGTGTCGAGCGCACCTACCCGATCAACAGCCCGGCGATCGACCGGATCGAGGTCGTGACCCGCGGTGACGTGCGTCGCGCCAAGCTCTACTACCTGCGCGAGCTGCGGGGCAAGAAGGCCAAGATCAAGGAGAAGCGCGAGAAGCAGCCGAGCTGACCTCACGCTCGCCACGCCGCCCGAGCTGCGCGCGTGTCGTACCGACCGGACCGCACTACCCTGGTCGGTACGGGCGCAGCCGGGCCACGCCCCGCCACGGGGGCGGGGAGACGTCCACTACCGCCCGGGGGGCCTCGA